>JANQJO010000035.1 GCA_028281605.1 Pseudomonadales bacterium | reverse complement strand
GACGGATTTTTGATTGAAGATAATCTGACTATACGCAATCCCTTTCTATAGGTGCCGTTTATAATCCATGCGCTTGTGCAGGATGCGGATAACGTCTATCAGTGAAATAGGGAAACTTAATTGTCAGATTAAATTTGAGCTATTACACAAGAATGTTAAGGCTGAAGCTTATTATCGTGTTTGTAGTTTATTTTTAAATTTGCTAGGGAGCGTGCTCGTTCCTTATGTAGAATAGATCAGGGTAAATGTATTAGAGATATGGACATCCTGTCAATTTAAATTGTTGTCAGATTTTAAGATTTGTTGAGAGTATCGAAGAGTGTCTGTTAAGGTGAGAGGAAGATCAAGGAATGGTCACGAAATAACTTTAACATTTTCCGCTGCTGAACTCGCTTCGCTCAAACATGCATCCGTTCTAAATGTTAAAGTTATTTCGTGACCATTCCCAATCAAAGCCTTAAATCTTTCTTATGACGCTGAATTTCTCGCATGCGAGATTTGATTTTCGAACTTCTTTGAAAGTCTGATTCGGCTAGTGATAGAGCGTAACGCAGTTGTTGAATGGCTTGGTCGTTACGATTGTGTAAAAAGAATACCTCGGCTCTGGCTTGGTGTACCCCAACGATATTACCGATACTGCCGTAGGCTTCTGATAATAAACGCCAAAGCTCGGCGTTATAGGTTCTATGCAATAATAATTTTTCAATATGTTCAGCAGCAAGCTCGGCTTCTTTTAAACGCAGTAACACTTGGGCATAATAAATGGACAATGAATAATTATCTGGAGCAATTCTTAGTCCTTGGCTTAACGTTTTTTTAGCTTTTTTGTGATCCTCTTGGGCCATGTATATTTCTGCTTCAGTCACGATGTATATAATGCGGTCTGTGTCTTGCGCACGCAAGGGCTTGAGTGTTTTGAGTGCCTCTTTGTAGTTGTTGACTTTGAGTAGAGAACGAACCAGGCCGTATTGGTAGGCCGCTTGTTTGTCGGGTGAGGTCGCATTTTTTGCCTTAATACGAAAGGTGTTGACGTTTTCCAGTTTATCGTGTGCATAAGAGGCCAGTACTCGTGCCTTCATCAATTGAAAGTCAAGAGAAGGCTTGGATTTTAAGGCGGGTAGCTTGATGACACGGTTGTAAGAGTCTGAAATACGGCTTTCTGTAACAGGGTGCGTAAGCAGAAATTCGGGTGGTGCTTCACCTGAATATTGTGTGGATTTTTGCATGCGCTCAAAAAATCGAGGCATGGCAGCAGGGTCGTATTCAGCTTTGACCAAGGTGAGCATGCCTAAGCGATCGGCTTCTCGTTCATTTTGTCGGCTGAATGTTAATTGGGATTGAATCGCTGCGGCCTGTGTGGTGGCCAGTGCGGCTAAGCCTGTGTCAGCACCGCCGGTGGAAGCAATAATGGCTACGCTGGCTAAAAGGGCAGCTAAGGTAGTCCATTGTCCGCGTTTAGCTTTTTCAAGGTTGCGAGCAAAGTGGCGTTGGCTTAGGTGGGCTAGTTCGTGTGCTAGGACAGCTGCTAATTCGTCTTCGTTTTCAGCATGTAGAAATAAGCCAGCATTGATGCCTATAACTCCACCAGGTACGGCAAATGCGTTAATAGAAGAGTTGTTAATGATAACAATTTCCAGTTTGGGGTGGTGTAGCTCGCTGTAAGAAGCTAAGCGATAAATAAGGTTCTCTAAATATTGGTTTAATAAAGGGTCGTAAATGAGCGATGTTTGTCCGCGTAGGGCTCTAAGCCAGGAGCGTCCCAGTTTATACTCTTTTTCTGGACTGATAACACCGGAAACGCTATCACCTAGTTTTGGTAACTGTTGTATGGTGCTGGCCCAATTGTAAGTTATTTTAGTTAAAAGAGATAAAAAGATAAGCAGAATCACTGCTATCTGATTTTTTTTAAATAGCTTTTTGCTAGTGGACCACATAATCTTCCTAAATGCTTTAAAGAAATAGGGACTCTATTTCAGTAAGGAGTTCCTGAGAAACAGCCATGAGCGATGTAATAAGCGTCACCCCAGGTGATGAAAATTGCATTTGCACGGTAAAATGGGGGCTTATACTTAACTTATTGATTTTCATTAGCTCCAATAGACGTCAATTATAGTGATAAGAGTGGTTTGTTTAGGTATAACATGAGGTTTGTTTTGAGTATAGATGATAGTTTTTTGTTGCTAATCTATGTGCCTTAACTAGACACTTATCGGGAGCACTTAATTTCGGCTGCGTTTTGATTGAGTGGTTTATTCAACGATTCCTGGAATAAAACTTGATGCATAGGCATTCCAAGTGTGCCCTCTTGCTCTCCTAGAAACAGCCATGAGCGATGCAATAAGCGTCACCCTAGGTGATGAAAATTGCATTCAAGGTTTATGGTGCGCTCGAATCCAGCAATGGGATTTCCAGATGCTTACTTAGTAGAGGGAAATCATCAACTGAAACTCATAGGGTCAGCTGGGAAGGCATGATTTTAAGCTTTAACAGCCTTCCAATGGAGAGTGTTTTTTCAACAAAGAAAATGTCAGCCTTTTTTACACTTCCCTCATTTTTTTATTTCTGTATTTGCCATACCTCTCTTTAATATCAAAAGGCTATGTATTGTGGCCTGCATTATGCATGGTCATTTAATAATCTTTTGTAAATTTATTTCTATAGGTACATCAGTTATGAGAGCAAGTATTTTAGCTGGACTGTTAATGACAACCTGTTCAGTGGCTTCAGCCGATTTGATTCAGTATTCTAGAGGAGCAGGCAGTTTTGGTGGTAATGGTGCAAGTTTTGATGGCATTAGTACTTCTTATGATACAGGGACACAAATTTTAACGTGGGAAGTGGATAATGCGCGTAAAAATGGAGCGTTGATGGACGGGTTTTGGCTAGTGCTCAATGATGGCCCTAGTAATCCTAAGGGAGGAGATGGCTTAGCAATTTTTTATGCCGATTTTGTCAATCATGGTGGCAGTGATAATACAGGATTATGGGTGTTCGAATATAATGGACAAAACAATCCAAGTAGCTATCAGTCACATGAATATTTTGGTAATTTTTCAAGTGGGTTAATTGACTCAGGTGATATTAGAGGGTTTGAGTTGGATGTAAGCAGTATTTATAGCCAACTTGCAACTGATGCCCCTTATGATGATCAAATAGGGATTTGGTTTCATCCGACTTGGGGTACTTTAACAGGTGTGGACAATACAGGTCAGCTGGATTCGTGGTGGTATCGTTCTCAAGGCTGGTATGATGCGGCAGGTAGAGATACAACTCGAGTGTCAGAACCTTCTGTTTTGATGTTGTTTGGTTTAGGGTTTTTGGGCCTGAGGCTTACTCGTAAGAAAGGAATGTAAAAAAGGGAAGAAAAATGAGAGCTTACATGGCAGATTGACTTTGTTGTTTTATTTTTTACGCTAAAATCTGCCGTAAGCTCTATTTACCCAAGTTTCCCTCTATTTATAAAGCGAAAACGAAACGTCGTTAATATCACTAGACTTAATTAAATAGCAAATTAAAATGTGACTTTTAATATTTGAATCCAACGAAAATCTGATGGGCTTCAATTGTAAAATGCTCTTTTCCAGCTTAAAACACTACTCTATTAGATTTTTGGCAAAGTAATAAGATACCGCTTCACTTAGTTTTAACTTAGCATTCGTAAATAAAAATGACAAACTGTCAAATCTTTTTGCTCTTTCTATAGTATGATAATTGATGCCGCCATTTCTGCTAAAGTATTTTTTAGTTCTTCATTTACACCTTCTGGGTGTTGCTATAGAAGCGTTGATGCTAGCCCTTAATCTAGGCCATATGTTTATAAAAAATCGATTCTTTTGTTGCTTTTATTGCTCTGATTGTTTATTGTCGCGTGACTCTTTTCATGAGCTAGAGGCACGGTTAGAGCCTGAGTGTCCGGTGGAGGGTGTGACTGTAGCGGGTTGTGGAAAACTTATCGAGCGGTTTTTAAAGGCTTTAGGTTTTTGGATCGTATCTGCTGGTCTGATTTGTTTATTTGGGTGTGCGGGCAGGTTATTATGAGTTTATGGGTGTGTGATTAAAAAAGGACAGCCTCTGTTGTTTCTAGAACTTAAAGATAAGGTGATTGGAGAAATTGAATTGTTGAGCCTGCAGAAAACAGTAAGCAGACAAGAGTATTGATGAATAGAGTTTTAGTGATGTAGAGGAGTATGAAGTATATGAGTAAAGTTAAGGTTGAAGCGTATACAGATGGAGCTTGTCGAGGTAACCCTGGCCCTGGAGGATGGGGGGCTTTATTACGTTTTGCTGGGAGTGAAAAAATTTTAGAGTTAAAAGGAGCTGAAATTAACACGACCAATAATCGTATGGAACTCACTGCGGCAATAGAAGCGCTTGCAGTACTTGAAGAGTCAGTAGAAGTGGATTTAACCACAGATTCTCAATATGTAAAAAATGGCATTACACGGTGGGTATCTGGCTGGAAAAAAAAGGGATGGATCACCTCGTCAAAAAAGCCGGTTAAAAATAAAGATCTTTGGCTAAAGCTGGATGCTTTGGTTGCGCAGCATCAGGTGCAATGGCATTGGGTGAAAGGGCATAGTGGTCATCCGGACAATGAAAGAGTAGATGCCTTGGCTAATCAAGCCATTGATGCGTTGTAAGGAAACGTGCACGTTCCAAGCGATTAATCTATATGTTAGATTGAGCGCTTTAATTGATCAGAGTTGATAAGTTTTGTAATATAAGTGATGTTATGAAGAGCCCTTCTGTTAGAGTCTGTTCTGCCGGTAAGCCCAATAAGCCCAGTTTTTGTGTTAGGCAAGTAGTAAATAAATTGGCTAATGTTGCTTTTTCCAATACCAAAGTGGGTAAATATATTTTAAGTTTGATGTTTCCTGAAGTAAGAAGAGCTTGTGGTGCCCTGGTGAATTTAAATGATATCAATCCAGTAGAGGGCTCTCCTGATTTATCAAAGCAAAGCATCACTAGTGGTATTAGTGGTATTAGTGGTATTAATAGTTATCAAAAACCTAAAGAAGAACCTAAAGAAGAACTTCCTGTATCGGAAGGGAGCTTAGTTTGTGTAGTTCGTGTTGGTAATCAGAAAATTGGTTGTGGCAGTGAAGCAATAGCGCAAAAATTTTTTGACTATATCGCAATTGCAGGTCAATTAGGTAATAAGTTTGTTGAATATCAACAGGATCAAGATAATATGGTGGATTCAGGAGATCAGCAGGGCATTCAGTTAACTACGTTGTTTGGCAGTGAATCTACAGATACAAAGACGCCTAGATTTGATTATAAGTTTGTATACCCAACATTAGGAAGTATTTTTTATTCGGATCAGACGCCCCCGCTAGATTCTAAGTAAGAGCGCCGAGTAATAAATCCTGCCCTTTAGCGGATAAAGCTTGTAATGCTAGATTGCGACTTGATATACTTTTTGCGTTTTCAGTTAAAGAGAGCGTTACCCATAAATCGGCTTTTAATGACGCTTGGTGTATGACTCTCTCTGGCCACTCTATTAACATTAAAGCCTGTTGAGACAAATAGTCTCGAAACCCTAAAAACTCTAGTTCTTCAGGGTCTGCTAGTCTGTAAAAGTCCCAATGGTAAATATGGGGTATCTTTTCGGTTTGATAAGATTCTACTAGAGTGTAACTGGGGCTTTTCACGGCATTGGTGATGCCCATAGCTTGTAAGAAGTGTCTGATAAATGTTGTCTTGCCTGCACCTAAAGGTCCTGAGAAAAAAATTATGATGTTGTTTCTACAGTTTCTACAGTTTCTACATAGCTGTTGTGCAAGTTGTTGTGCAAGTTGTGCTAAAGCAAATTCATTGAGATTGTTGATACTGTGTTGGTTGAGCTTTTTGGTGGCTGACATTATTGCTGTTGTGTGTGAGTGGTGAGTGTATGGTGAGTATATAATAGTGTGCGGATGTAGGGTAATAATTCTGTTGCACGTAAGCTGATGACTTGATCTTGTAACATGGCCTGGTCAGCTGCTTTAGCATGTAGTACTGTCGCTAAGGCTGTGGCTTCTTCGGTGGGTAGGCCTTGTGCTAATAGCCCTCCTATAATGCCGCTTAGTATATCACCCATACCTGCTGTGGCCATGGCTGGGTTACCGTATGGACATAAAGCTTGTTCACCCGTTTGATAGGTTAAAATACTGCCGGCACCTTTGAGCACTGTGGTAGTGGTAAAGGTTTCTGTCAGAGTTTGTGCTGCTTGAAAACGATCAGCTTGGACTTGATCTGTGCTGATATTGAGTAAGCGTGCTGCTTCTTTTGGGTGAGGGGTGATAACATATGAGGCTGTAGATGTGTTTGGTATCGATAGTTTTCCTGTAGCTAAGAGGTTTAATGCATCAGCATCCAATACGGTGGTAATAGGGTGTTTAAGTACTTGTTGAGCCAGTGCAAGACCCCAGGGGTCTTGTCCAAGGCCGGGTCCTAACACGACAACTTGAGCTCGTTTTATTAATGGGGTGAGGCTTTGCTCATCATCAATAGCCGAGCACATGAGTTCTGGGCAGCGACTGAGTATAGCAGGGACATGTTCAGCACGGGTAGCAACTGTGACTAAGCCTACTCCTGTGCTGAAAGCACTTTCTGCTGCTAAGAGTGGAGCGCCTCCCATCCCTGAGTCGCCCCCCACTATTAATACGTGCCCAAATTGACCTTTGTGGCTTGAAGGTAAACGTTTCGGTAATGTTGGGCAAGTTTCAAAATTCAGGCAAGCAACGCCTTGCTTGGCTTGTGTGTTGTTTGTGTTGTTTGTGTTGTTAAAGAGCTGTTCTGGAAGATTAGCTTCGATGTTAAGATCAGCATACCATAAATGACCTGTGTGATCTGGCCCTAGGCCTGTGAGTAAACCTCTTTTAACTGCGATGAATGTCATGGTTGCCGTTGCTTTGACTGCTAAGTTGAAGGGCATACCTGTATCAGCACATAGCCCTGAGGGAATGTCTAAAGATAAAATAGGGGCTGTACTTTGATTAAGTGCTTCGATTGCATGCCGGTAGTCGCCTTCTACCGTGCGTGATAAGCCAGTGCCGAGCAGCGCATCTACATAGAGGTTGGCGGGAGGTAACGTGCTTGTAAAGGGGGTGCAAGGAACGCCTAAATCTATGCAATGTTTGCTGGCTAAGAGTGCATCGCCCTTTAGATCGTCAGGAGAGGTTAAGTACAGGACTTGTACATTAAAACCTTGTTGTTGTGCCAGAGCAGCCATGATATATCCATCGCCTGCATTGTTACCTGCTCCGGTTAGCACCACCAGTGTGTCTGTTTGTGGCCATGTCATACGCATGGCTTGAAAGGCCGCATCGCCTGCACGTTGGATTAAAGTCCAGCCATTGATGTTGCAGTGCTCAATGATGTATTGGTCTAGTGCTCGTGTTTGTTGTGCGGTATAGACATAAGCGGGTAGTTTTTGCGTAATCATGATGGTGAGTCCTGTTGATTGTTTAAGGCCTCTAATAAGCGCTGTTGAATACTTTCAAAGCCACCGTTGCTCATAATCACAATATGATCTTGAGGTTTAGCAACTTGTATGATTTTGTTAATGATGTCTTGCGTGTTGTTGTGGACTTCGGTATTGGGGCCTGCAACGGCAGCGCGTAAGTCCCAAGTCATGTTTTGTGGTTCAAACCAATAACAGATATTTGCCTTTTCTGTAGCGGTTTTTAATTCGTTTTGATAAATTCCACGACGCATAGTATTTGACCTGGGCTCGATGATTAACAGGATTCGACCAGGTTGTGCTAAGGTTTGCAACTGTGCGTGTAGACCCGCCAGTGTGCTGGCAATCGCTGTGGGATGATGTGCAAAGTCATCGTAAACAGTGATGCCGTTAATGTTGCCGATTTTTTCCAGTCGGCGTTTGACACCTTGAAAGCTGGATAAAGCGGATAAGGTGACAACTTCAGAAATGCCAACATGACGCGCAGCTAAGAGCGCGGCCAGTGCATTATTAACATTATGCTCACCTAGTAATGACCATTGCATTTGTCCTTTATACTCTTTTCCTTGATACACTTCAAAGCGACTGCCGTCTGAATGCATCATCCGAGCGTGCCATGAGGCTTGGCTCCCTGGTTCTAAATCGAAAGTTTCTGTAGGTGTCCAGCATCCTTTTTTGAGTACTTGTTCTATGGCTTGGTGAGCATGAGGGTAAATAATGGAGCCTTGGTTTGGCAATAAGCGCACTAAGTGGTGAAACTGCAGTTGAATGGCGGCTAAGTTGGTGAAAATATCGGCATGATCGAATTCAAGATTGTTGATAATTAAGGTTTTTGGTAGATAGTGTACAAATTTAGAACGTTTGTCAAAAAAGGCGCTGTCGTATTCGTCTGCTTCTATCACAAAAAAAGGGCTGCTCCCTATCTCTGCTGAGAGGCGACCGTTTAGAGGAACCCCTCCCACTAGAAAGCCAGGCTTTAGATTGGCTGTTTCTAAAATGTGAATCAGCATGGCGGTTGCTGTGGTTTTGCCGTGCGTGCCAGATACCGCTAAAACCCAGCGTTTGGACAACACTTCATGAGAGAGCCAGGCCGGTCCACTCAGATAAGGAGTCGTGCTGTTGAGTACCGCTTCAACTAAAGGATTGCCCCGAGTCAGTACATTACCGATGATAAAGTAGTCGGGCTCTAGCTTAAGCTGGTCGATATGGTAGCCTTCGATGATATCAATGTCATTGGCCTGTAGTTGTTGGCTCATAGGTGGATAGATATTACTGTCGCAGCCTGTGACACGATGGCCTAGTTGCTTAGCTAATAAAGCTAGACTTCCCATAAAAGTACCGCAGATACCTAGTATATGTATATGCACACGGAGCCTTCCTTAAATTGAATTGTCATCGTTGTGAGTGTTTAAGGTTTAACATAGGTCATGCTGTGTAATACTTCGCCAAACCATAAGCTGGCAGTTAAGGTGAATCCTAAGAAAAAACCCGTCAGGGCGCTGACCTCTAAGGTTCGGTTTAAAATAAATCCTTTGATACTGATACTCCAGCAGCTTAGTATCAAGAGGAAGCTAATTAAAGGGGGGCTCAGGGTTTTTTCGTCTGTGTTTTGTTGTAATAAGGCTGCCAGTGGTAACAGTGCGATCAGGCCTAACAGTAGTTCTTGACCGAACAAAGCGCTCAGCAATTGTCGGTATCGATCCAGTTTGCCTTTAACCCATAGTAGGCTGATAGGAAAGGCTGCAAGTATTAGTGCGTTTGTTAGGCTGGCAGAAAGCGAAAATAGGAAAGATGAGTTCGTCAGTAGCAGTCGTTCACTCATATTAAGGAATAAGTAAGCGACTGCTAACAATAAAGTAAGGACTGTATAAGCGGGTATTGCATGGGGCCCTTGGCGCATCAGGCAAATTTGAAATAATAAGCTAAATAATTCCCTAAGGGGTTTCAAAGATTCACTCCTATTGTTGAAATATGATGTTAATGTTAACATTGCTCTGGCATCTGTTGCAGTGCCCAAAGTTCAGCATAGACCCCTTTTTTCTGTAAGAGTGCCTCATGATCACCTTGTTCTGCAATGGTGCCGTCTTTCAATACTAAAATGCGATCAGAGTGTACAATAGTAGACAGTCTATGAGCAATCACTAAAGTTGTATGATTTTGGGCGATACTGGTCAAAGCGTTTAAGATAGCTTGTTCTGAGGCGGAATCCAATGAAGAAGTGGCTTCGTCAAAGATGAATATTCTGGGTGCTTTGAGTATTGTTCGTGCAATGGCTATCCGTTGTTTTTCGCCTCCTGAGACCTTTAATCCACGTTCGCCCACTTTAGTTTGGTAGCCGTCAGGTAAGGCTTTTATGAAAGTATGAAGATAAGATAGAGTGGTGGCGTGCTCGATCTCCTCATGGCTCGCTTTTGGGTATCCATAACGAATATTTTCATAGAGCGTGTCGTTAAATAAGACGGCTTCTTGTGGTACAACACCTAAAACGGATCGCACACTGTCTTGAGTGAGGTCTCTAATATCTTGACCGCCGATTTTGATATTGCCATGTTGTGCTTCGTAAAAGCGCAATAATAGGCGAGTGATGGTGGATTTTCCGGAGCCACTGGGTCCTACAATGGCCACTGTTTCGCCGGGAGCAATGGTAAAACTTAAGTCCTTTAAGATGGGTCTTGTTGTTTGGTAAGCAAAGGAAACATTTTCAAAACTGATGCCATCGGCGGTAGGGGCCAGTTCATGTGCGTTGGGTTTATCGGAAATAGCGGGTTTGATTTTCAGTAAAGAGAATAAGTTTTCGGTATCGGCTAATGAGCGTTTGATTTCTCTGTAGATAAATCCTAAAGCATTTAAAGGGATGAACACTTGTATCATAAAGGCGTTGATCATTGCCAAATCACCTAGAGTCATTTGGCCTTTTAGAGTATGGCTGGAGGCGAGAAACATGATGGCTAGAATGCTGGCAGATATGATAAAGGCTTGACCAATATTGAGTGCAGCAAGTGACAGATGATTTTTAACCTTAGAGTGTTCATACTCTGCTAGGCTCAGAGCATAACGTTGATATTCATAGTGCTCATTATTAAAGTACTTTACGGTCTCAAAGTTCAATAAACTGTCAATGGCTCGAGCGTTGGCTTGGCTGTCTTTTTGGTTGGCTGTGCGGACAAGCTCAGTACGCCACTCAGTCACCCAGACAGAATATAAGATATAAACAATAATAGCGGTTAACGTGATTGCGGCGAATAAAATATCAAACTGTATGAATAAAATGCCTATGACCATACCCACCTCTAATAGTATCGGTACTATGCTAAAGACCACAGCTCTTAGCAAGAAGCGTACACCGCTGGTGCCTCTTTCGATGTCTCTGGAGAGGCCTCCTGTTTTTCGTGACAGGTGAAATTCTAAATCGAGTTTGTGTAGGTGTTCGAAGACATTGAGACCGACTGTAGTGACAGTTCTTTCGGCAACGCGGCCAAAGATAGCATCACGTAGCTCACCAAATAAAACGCTGCTGAAACGTAGAATGCCGTAGGTCAGTAGCCATCCGATTGGGAGCATTAAGGCCGCTTGGGTTGGAGTGACTGAATTGATGGTCGCATCTAAATAATCAATAATGTGTTTGAGTGTAATAGGTACCCATACATTAGACACTTTGGCGGCAATGAGTAAAGCCAAGGCGAATGCGACTCTCGTTTTAAATTGTAGCAAATAGGGCAGCAGTGATTTGATCACGCGCCAATCTGCAGATTCTCTTTTTATTGAGCCGTACATAGTATCGTGCATAGTTAAATAGGCATCATTAAATACGAAGAAACGTTCTGTTTGTGCTGCCCATTTTGGCTTGAAATTGACATAATGTAAAGCGACCAAATATACCTTTTTAGTGATTTATGAGCGAACGTATGTTTTCAAGTTTATTAAAAACAAATATTCTATTTTGTTGTAATATATGTAATATAAGAAGTGGGGCTTGATTCGGTAAGGCCACAGTGAATACGAAGGAATATTTTGTGTTGTCCATTTTTGTTTGAAAACAGCCATGAGCGATAGTTAGAGCTATGAGCTATTTATTATGATGAAAAAATTTGTAGATACTGTGTTGCAGGATAATTTTGTAGGTCGAGCTATGGATTATTGCGCTGCAATTTTCAGGGGGCAACCTGAAGTTGAGCGGAGAGGTGCTCCATTTGTACAAGGACGTCTGAGTGCTCAGCCTGAGCTTGATTCTAGAGAGCGGCCAACTTCGAAATCTTTTTTGGTTGATGCTAGGACTCTTGATGAGGTTATGGATCTCATTATGAGCAAATTAGATTTCCGTTCATTTGTTGTCTTATCTGCTACCTGTACAAAGTTCAGGGCAATCGAATATGGTTTGCGTAGTCATGCGTTTGAGCTGTTAAGCGATTTGAATCCCCATGCAAAATCAATCGAAGGAGAAAAATCTTGGTCGAGTTTCTTGTCGGAATTTAAGCACAGAGCAAAATTCAACGTCTTGATAGAAGACGGCCCCATCACTGAAGAGAAAATAAAGGGCTTAGCAAATCTATTTTCTATTTGGGAGGGGAAAATAATCTATGAGGAAGAAAATTTGAAAAAAGTAATGCTTTGTGTGCCAGTGGTATATCTGTCGAGACGTTTTAATGAGAGTCAACAATCATTGTTTTGGTCGTCTGTAAAGACTAACAATATGCGGCAATTGTGTTTAGATTTTAGTAGTATTGTTCTTAATGCTGAAGACAATGTTCATGTGAAAAAAAGTTTTTTCGAAAAAAAAATACCATTAGGTCAATTTGACACGTTACAGTTCTTTGATAATCGTGTTTTGCATAAAGAATTGTTGTCGATTATTGGTTTTGTTGTGGCCAGCCAAAGACAATCCCTTTTAAGATTATATTTTGAGATGAGTGATATGTCTCTGTCTGAAATGACTCGAGAGTTGGTGAGCGTTCAGACTAATGAAGGATCAAGCGATGAGTCAAAAGGTTTTAGAAGTGTAAGAACGTTGATTTTGAATAACTCTGTTATGGGGTGTGACCAGCAGTGCAAGGTTGAGGATTGCATAGAGAACTGGGGGAGATTGTTCCCAGAATTGGAACACTTTTGTTTGGTTGAGCGTTATGATGCCCTTCAAACTCTAAAAGAACCAGGAGAAAAGTATAGGTGCTGGCCCGATGGAACACTTTTTGCCGTTGCAAAAGCTTGGGGGTCGAGCTTGAAATCTTTAGTTTTTTCTGGATGCAAAGGGAGTGGAAATAAGAATTTTCTTGATGGTTTTGATAGATTGGCTTGTTTTTCCAGTTTGGAGAGCTTGGTGTTGATTGGTACGAATTTTTCGCAACCTCCTTTCTTTGTAGGTGGACCATTTGCTGCGTCTGTTGAAATAAGCTTGCCTGATTCGCTTAAGTCTCTTACCATTATGAATGGCCAGATTAGTGAAAAGTACTTTAAATATTTTTGTTCAAGCTTAGAAAAAGTGACAGTCTGCGGCTTTCAGAGCGGTTGGCCCAGAAGAATGGGAAATATAGTCGAGATCTTGCGAGAATTAAAAGACGACGGTAAAGTGACTCCTAAAGAGCTTTGCTTTGACGTGACTTTTTTTTACCGAGATCAGCAGGCTCTGATGCAAGTAGAATTTTCTGATAAAGACGCTGAATTGCAATTAGGATTCTTGCAAAGCCAATTAAAAAAATTGAACATACAAACAAAAGTTACTTTTCTGTCTTCAGACTATTTGTTTTATGATTTGGGTATTAGCCCAATTTTGGATTTGGATATTAGCCCAATTTTGTCGCTCTAAGAGATTGATTAGAGAGAGTTAAAAGAATATGTCCCTAACAAAAGAAAATGCCTATCATATAGCTCAAGTGCTCAATGAAGCTTTACCTTATATCCAGCGTTTTTCTCAGAAAACGGTAGTGATTAAGTATGGCGGCCATGCGATGGTTGACGAAGCTCTTAAGAAGTCTTTTGCACGTGATATTGTGTTGATGAAACTGGTGGGTATTAACCCAGTGGTTGTGCATGGTGGTGGGCCTCAAATTGGAGAGTTTTTGAGAAAGCTGGGCAAAGAAACACGCTTTGTACAGGGGTTGCGTATTACGGATGCTGAGACCATGGACGTGGTGGAGATGGTTTTAGGGGGCTTGGTCAACAAGAGTATTGTGAATTTGATTAATCACCAAGGTGGACGGGCGATTGGGCTTAGTGGTAAAGATGGGCAATTGATTCGCGCTCAAAAAATGAATATTGAATCGGGTGTTTCTAAAGAATTAGAGAAGCCTTCAGAAATTGTCGATATTGGGCATGTGGGGGAGGTGCTTGAGGTCAATACAGAGGTTCTGGAGTTGTTGTTACAGAGCAATTTTATTCCGGTGATTGCCCCGATTGGGGTGGACGGTCAAGGCCAATCCCTTAATATTAATGCGGATTTTGTGGCCAGCCATATTGCTTGTGCAATGCGAGCAGAAAAATTGATTTTGCTGACTAACACGCCTGGGCTGTTAGATAAGAAAGAGAGGTTGTTGACGGGACTTTTGGCGACAGATATTGAGCGTTTGTTGTCAGATGGTACGATTTATGGAGGTATGATTCCTAAGAGTACTTGTGCATTGCAGGCTTTGGAGTCAGGAGTTGCTGGTGTGCATATTATAGATGGCCGTGTGCCTCATGCGGTACTATTAGAAATTTTAACGGATTCTGGTGTGGGTACTTTGATTAAGCATTAGTTGTACTTGTTGTTTAGTGGCTGAACTAGATAGCTTGCTTGTGTTGGGTTTGGATTTTTATTTTATCAGTGATGGGAGGTGGTTGTTGTGTGTGCTTCATTGCAAAGTGTTGTAGGTCAAGTGGTGGGTCACCTGCATGCAATGCTGGGTGGTCAGCCTGAAACTGGTGAGGGAGAAAATGTTTCATCTGTACAAGCGCGTCTGGATGGCCAGCTTGTGGTTGATTCTAGAAAGCCGCTAACATCGAAGGAAACTTTTTCGTTTGATGGTTTGATTGCTGCTGGGGTTATGGATGATATCATCGAAAAACTGCTCCTAGACTACTGTTCACTTCTTGCCTTGTCTGCTGTTTCTCGTTCACTTTTTGCTTTTTCTGTTACTCGTAGCGAAGTGTTCGAAGGGCTTAGAGCTAAAGTGCGCTCTGATTTAGTTAGATTGCTAGGCGAGCTATCCAATTCGTCAATCAATTTAGGAAGCTGGTGTGAATTTCTGAAAGATTTTTATGACAGAGTATGCCGGTGCGACTTGATGAGTCCCTTCACTGACGATAATGTAAGGAAGTTAGTTGAAATGTTGTCTATTTGGAAGGGGGGGATGCTGCTAAAGGATATTGATATTTTGGAGCCTGATTCGAGGAAGAGAGAACTTTTTGTGCCAGTGTCATATTTGTCGAAATTTCTTCCTGAGAAACAACAGTCAGTGTTTTGGTCGTCTGTAAAGACTCACAGACTACGACAACTGAATTTAGATTTTATATCTATTGCCAATCATGGTAACAACGCTGATGTGAAACAAAGTTTTTTTGAGGGGAAAATACCATCAGGTCAATTTAACCAATTAAAGTTTCTTAGTCGGTGTGCTGAGCAAGAATGCTCAATTATTGCTTCTGTTGTAACTAGCCAGAGTCAATCACTTTTGAAATTGCATTTCGAAATGGAAGATATTTTTCTGCCTAGAATAATTCAAGCATTGGAGCAAGCTAATGAAAGGTCGAATGATGGGTCAGACGGCTTTAAAAAGGTGTGTAGTTTGTCTGTTAAAGGGTTTGTTGCTTCTTGTGGTTTTGGAGACGAGTGGATCGGTGAGGGTTCTATAGAAACACTGGGAAAACTATTTCCAAACTTGGAGAGCTTTCGCTTGTTTCGTGGACAACAAAGTTTTGTAGAAGGTATGGTCTCTCTAAATGCATCAGAATACTCAGTCTTGCCTTCTGGAGTGCTTGCTAGTATTTCAAAAGCTTGGGGGGGGGTGAATTTGAAATCTCTGGTTCTTTGTGGATGTGCTGCCAATCTGAATGCTGAAGATCTTGATGCATTAAGGCATTTTTCTAGTTTAGAGAGCTTAGTATTGGTGGCTTCTGATTTTGTTGATATGTATAGGGGTTGTGACCCCTTTCTGGGTGGTGAATCTAGTATAAACCTGCCTGATTCTCTTAAGTCTCTTGTAATTATTGGCTACTGTATTAACCCAAGTCAGCTTCAAGATTTATGTTTAAAACTGCGAAAATTGACAGTTTGCGGTTATCAACGCGATTTATATAATGATGAGATAATCAGTGAGGCAGTAAGTGAGTTGGCAGTAAAAGGTGAGCAAGCTCTTAAAGAACTCTGCTTTGATACTACTTTTTATTTTACGGTTGCAAGTGTTAGACGTAAAACAAAGGGTTTTGGGCTGAAACTCTTGCCTGAATATGACAGATTAAAATCAGACACTAAATTGAAATCAGATGCTCTGCAAGAGCGATTGGCCAGTAAAGAAATAAAAGTTAAATATGTTGAGAGTTATGAGGATGTGTTTATGCAATATATATTGTAATGTTTGTGTGAGGGTATTACCACAGATTAATTTCCAGGCAGTTATTATCGGTAAACTGCCTGGTATTTTCTGTGCTGGTCTTGTGTGCAGTATTAAGCAGGAACAACGTTTTCTGCTTGCGGTCCCTTTCGTCCCTGGGTGACAGTCATCCTGACTCTTTGCCCTTCATGTAAAGTTCTACGGCCTGAGCCACTGATCGCGCTGTAGTGGACAAATACGTCTTTGCCTTCTGAACGTTCGATAAAACCAAAACCTTTTTCATCATTAAACCACTTGACGGTGCCTTCTTCTTGAATAGTGCCTTCTTCTTGATTTGACATGTTGCTACCTACTTTCTCCATACATTTTGCTATATTGCTTGATTGCTTGTTTTGTTTACTTTAATGATCGGCTTTGCAATTAACAGCCCTTAAAAACACATGAAATAGACGAGTGTAAATTAAGCAGATATGCTGATTGGAATGTTAAAGGGAGCAAGCCAGAATTCCTTACTTTAGAGCTGATTGCTACTTTTGCGTTCTTTATCCTACCTATAATAATTCTAACATCATAGCTTCCAGCATTTGTATTTCCTAACAGCAAACCTAAAAATGAAAGCAATACACGATACACTGAATAAACAAGGCTTGAGTATAACACAAGTTTTTCTCTTCAGGGAATACTCTATTTGCAAAAATAAACGCCATTGTTGTTTATAACTTATTCAAACTTAGACTATCTATCGTAGGTTATTTGGGTGACGTGTGCTTTAGAAATTCAAAGTGTGAGTTCATTGAGTTGAGTTCATTGAGTGTTGGGGGCGAATCTGATTCTGACTTGCAAAAAGATTGGGAGCAGCTTTTAATTGGATTCTTCTAATTGGGCTCCTCAAACAGGGCCATGTTGGCCAAAGCAGAGTTAATATGGAATCTTTAGGTTGTTTTGTGTTTAAATATTAATAAGTAGATGATTGATTTATGAAAGTAAAGTTCAATGCTAGCCAGCTTAAAGCAGTACAGCATACACAAGGCCCTCTTTTGGTGATTGCTGGGGCAGGTTCAGGTAAAACGTCTGTTATTACTCAAAAAATTGCTCATTTGGTTGAGAAATGTCAGATTAAGCCTCATCGTATTGTTGCGCTGACGTTTACTAATAAAGCAGCTAAAGAAATGGGACAGAGAGTCCGTAAACAGATGTCTAAAAAAGATCTAAGAGGGTTGAAGATATCCACATTTCATACCTTTGGTTTATCTTTTTTACGCCGAGAATATAAGGTACTAGGTTTGAAATCAGGGTTTACGCTATTGGATCAGCATGACGTGGCCGCGCTGTTAAAAGAATTGTTGTTTGCCAGTCGTCCAGTAGATTTGGATTGGCTTGAACAGGTTATCAATACCATCTCACGTTGGAAAACAGCTTTGTTATCTCCTGGTCAGGCCGTTGTCCAGGCCAGTGATGAGCGAGTTGGGCGGCTGGCCTTGGCTTATCAAGCGTATCAGCGCCAAATTAAAGCTTATAATGCTGTTGACTTTGAAGATTTAATTGCTATGCCGACTCAATTAATGCAAGTGGATGAGGCTGTTCGAACCCGTTGGCAGCATTGGATTCATTACCTGTTGGTTGATGAATATCAAGATACTAATTTGGCTCAATATCAGTTGATGAAGCAATTAGTGGGTTTGCGTGAATGCTTTACTGTGGTGGGTGATGATGATCAATCTATTTATGCATGGCGAGGGGCTTTGCCTGAGAACTTGGCACAGTTAGGGCAAGACTTTTCTCAGTTGGAGGTGATTAAGTTAGAGCAAAACTACCGCTCAACGGGTACAATTTTGACGGCTGCCAATGCACTTATTGCTAATAATTCCCATATCTATTCGAAGCAGCTTTGGAGTAGTTTGGGTCCGGGAGAGTTGATACGGGTGTGGGAGTGTGTGAGTGAGCGTGAAGAGGCTGAAAAGATTGCGCATGATCTGAGAAATTTTAAAGTACAAACAGGGAAAAGTTATTGTGAGTGTGCGGTTTTGTATCGCAGTAATCATCAGGCTAAATTGTTGGAATTGAGTTTGCAAACTTTGCAGATACCTTATCGTTTAAGTGGTGGTGTTTCTTTTTTTAGTCGTACAGAAATTAAAGATATCATGAGTTATCTGAGGGTGCTGGTTAATGAAGAGGATGATGCTGCTTTATTACGTATTATTAATACACCACGCAGAGAAATCGGAGTCAGTACGTTGGAAAAGTTAGGGGAGTATGCCAAGTTCAGAGGGGTGAGTTTACTACAAGCCTCACAGGAAATTGGTTTTGCCTCACAACTTTCAGAAAGTGCTTTGAAACGCCTGAGATATTTCACTGATTGGTTGAAGCACATCAGTAAACATTTGCGAGAAGTTCCACTAGGAAAGGGTTTAGAGCAGTTGTTGCGGGACATTGAATACCGTGATTGGTTAGAGTCACAAGCCAGCTCGCCAAAAGTGGCTGAGCGTCGTTGGGAGAATGTGCAAGTCTTAGTATCAATGATAGAGCGTATGGGGCAGAAACAAGAAGACAAGTTATCAGGTTGCGATGATTTGCTGCAGGTTGTAGTTTCTAAGTTGGTGTTACAAGATGTGTTAGCTGAGCGTGCTGATGAAACGGATGATGATAAAGTTAATTTAATGACCTTGCATTCTTGTAAGGGTCTTGAGTTTCCTCGGGTGACCATCATGGGTTTAGAAGAAAATATTTTGCCCCACCGTAACAGTCTTGAGCAGATGGAGGATGTTGTTCAAGATTCCATAAAAGGTGCTGTTGATGTGGCCTTAGGGGCTGGATTAGAAGAAGAGCGACGTCTTTTTTATGTGGGCATTACTCGAGCACAAAGGGAATTGACTTTAACGTATGCGCTTTCTCGTAAACAGTATGGCGAAAAAGTTGACTGTACACCCAGTCGTTTTTTACAGGAAATACCTCATGAGTGTTTACAATGGTCTAAGCAAAATGAGCCTCGTTCTAAGAGTGAGCAAAAACAGGTTGCTAATCAGCATTTATCTTCTATTCGAGCCTTGCTAGGAGAGGAGCGGTAAGCGTGGAGCGCGTGAAGCATAAGAATATCCTCATGACTGGCGGAACAGGTTTTATTGGTCAAATTTTAGCTGAAGAGTTTTTGCGTCAAGGTCATCGGTTGGTGGTGTTAACCAGAGACCCTGTGCGTGCAAAAAGGTGTTTTCATTATTCTATGTATCCTGTTGAATTGGTTGAGCGCTGTTCTCAGATGCCGTTGGATAGGCATTTTGATATTGTTATCAATTTGAGTGGAGTTGGGATTGCTGAGCGCAGATGGACTGTACAACAAAAAAAACGTTTGCTGACCAGTCGAGTAGGGATAACGGAAGAATTGGTGCAATGGATGAATAAAGCACGACGCAAGCCGTCTTTGCTGTTGTCGGCTTCTGCGGTAGGGTATTATGGTGATAACAAAGATTGTATTCTAAATGAGCAATGTTCTGGGAAACCAGGGTTTACGCATGAGCTTTGTGAACGTTGGGAACAGGCGGCCTTGCAAGCCAATACATTGGATGTGCGAGTCTGTTTGCTACGTTTAGGCGCTGTGTTGGGCCCTGGTGATAGTGGTATACTTGGTAAATTGAAGTCTGTATATCGTTGGGGTTTAGGAGGGGCTTTAGGCAGTGGTAAGCAATGGTTGCCTTGGATTCATGTGCAAGATGTTTTAGGTTTGGTCAATTTTTTTTCTGAAAATACTCAGCTGTCAGGGCCCTTTAATTGTGTGGCGCCCAATCCTGTTCAGCAAAAAGAATTTGCGAGCATGCTGGCAAAAGCCGAGCATCGGCCTGCTTTTATGAAAGTGCCTGCCGTATTGTTGAAGCTTATGTTGGGTGAGCAAGCTTGTTTATTGTTAGACAGCATTCGGGCGGTGCCTGAAAAAGCACTGAAGGCAGGTTATTGTTTTCGTTATGCTGATTTGTCTTTGGCTTTAGCTCACAGTTCAGACACTTTATTGCAGTGATCATTCTCTACAGCAAGGTCCAGAATGAATTGCAGTGATGCCCAAACTCAATACAATCATAAGCACCATCACTCACTAAATAAAGGTCTTTTCTAACCATCGAACAACCAGCCTCACCATTACAGTCGTCCAATCTATAGAAATAAGTTCGATCCGTACTTCACGGCCAATAACAGAAACGGTACGTTGCCGGCTTGTAAAGTAAAGGTTCACCAATTCATCGCTTGCCTTAAACAGTGCAGCAGGTATTATTGTGGCATCCAAATTTTAGTCATCTAAGCTGACAAAGGCCTTTTGATATTGTTTTGGTGTGTTCTCACCCTCTTGATTTAGCGTGTTCGCCTGGGTGAGTCAGAGGTGCTGTTGATGCTTGTGCATGAAAGAAAATTTAATCCTATATTAATAGGTTACAAAGAATAGAACGCAAAGGTGTGGACTGTAAATAAACTCTTGGAAAATGGTTAAGCTATGAAATTTAAATTTGAAAATGTTGGATTTGTTGATAAGGGAGATATCGAGTTAGCTGATTTGACGTTGATTTGCGGGCCCAATAATGTTGGGAAAACGTATGTGAGTTATAGCATTTATGGATTTATCAAGCACTTTAAGCAACTGATGGATTTTGCGCTTTCTGAAGGAGAAATCTCTTCTTTAATAGAAGAAGGAAGTTTGTCAATCGATTTGAGGCGGTATAGTGAAGACTTTAAAAATCATATTAGTGATGCATCGAAAAAATACAGTAAAAGATTGGGAGATTATTTTAATGCGCCAGATGATTTTTTTTGTAGATCAAAAGTTGAGTTCTCCGCAAAGGGTTTTAATCTAAATACTGATCTTGAATTTAAGCAGACGGCTAAATTTGGTCGATCAGAAAAGCTTATTTTTGATAAAGCGCCTGGGGAGCATGTTTTATCCATTGCATTACAAGTTGAGGATGATAATAAACTCCCTATTAGAATTCTGAATGATGTTGTCAGTGATGCCATTGCGAATTGTTTGTTTTCAAGTACGCTACCTAAACCATTTGTTGTGACATCAGAGCGAACAGGTATCGCTTTATTTTATAAAGAACTTGATGTAAGTAAAAATGCCATTATCGAACACCTTACTGAGAGTGATGAAGTTGATCCCATTACTATTTTAAATAGTATGAGGTCGAGGTACGCCAGACCCATTCAGGATAATATAACGGTTATCCGAGATTATGAGAATTTAAGCAAAAGAAAAAGCTTTATTCGAAGCAATAAGGAAGAATATAAGCACATATTAGAGGTATTGCAGGATCTTTTAGGAGGAAGTTTTAAATCAGTTGATAAACAAGTTTTTTATCAGCCAAAAAAAGAACGTAACCGAGAAAAAGTCAGTATCCCCGTTTATATCGCTTCATCGTCTATCAAGTCTTTATTTTTAATTGATCTTTATGTCAATTTTCTAGCCGATAAAAAAGGTTTATTGATTATTGATGAGCCAGAGTTGAATTTACATCCTGATAATCAAAGAAAAATGGCCAGCCTTCTTGCAAGACTTGTTAATATAGGGATCAAAGTAATGATCACAACGCATAGTGATTACCTCATCAGAGAGATCAATAATCGTATAATGCTCAGCAATAACTTTGAGAAAAAGGATTCAATAATGAAAAAAGCGGGTATTATCGATCAAGATATTTTGCAACCCAATCAAGTGAAAGCGTTTAACTTAACAGAAGATCATTCTATCAGTGCGGTTAAGGTGGATAAGTACGGTATCAATATGTCCATTTTTGACAGCTTAATCACTGAGTCTAATACTCTTTCTGAAGATATATTTTTTGGTATCGAGGAAGGGTAATGTTGGATTCACTTAAAGAGATCATCAATCCAGAAGTCATTCTTTCAATTTCTATGGACGATCACTCATTATTAGTAAAAGAGGATGGCTTTGGAAGCAAAATAAAAAAATTAAAAATTCTTAGCGTTCCTGCTGATTCTTTGGCATTTACTTTGGATTTCAAATCGAATGTAAATAAGTTTTGTTTTAAACAATTATCCTGCTACGTCAATCCTAAAAATGGATGTGGGGTCAATAAAGGCTGTGATTTAGTTTTAATATCCGTTAAAGAAGGGAAATGTATAATTTATATTATTGATCTTAAGTCAGGTAGAATAAAAAAGAAACAATCAGAATTGCAGCTCTTAAATTCAAAGTTATATGTTCAGTATCTTTTTTCGATGCTGCATGCTTTTTATGGTAAAGCGTTTAAAAACATAATATTTAAACATGTGATAGTAACCAGTGATAACAGAAATGTTAAGAAGGCGCCTGTGTACAGTGCCAAATTCACTAAAATAAGCGACACGCTTTATCGCAATAAGGTTGTCACTGTTAAGAATGGCGAAGCAAGAATACATTTTGGTGCGTTGTAACTTTTCTATATGGTGTTTCACTATTAATTATCCCCACCAGATACTCAGCTGTCTCATGCAAGGTCTCTTACACTATGACAAAGGCATGATCAAGACATACAAATCCATTTTAGCCCAAGACATTTTACAATTGTCGATTGGTTTGAGCGTACGGCATTATGATAGTAACCTTTCGTTTTAATCTTTTTGCTTTTACGCCTTTCCAATTTGTCCATGATGCGAAGTATTAGAGGTGACTCACCTGGATCCTCGACAAAGTAAGGCGCTTACAATCAGAAGTTGTGTTTTTGACCAGGTGGGCGCAGAAAATAGAGGTGCAAATACTGATAAAATTGATATAATTTCGGGAGGCAATGGTGAATCCTTTTATGGGGTGGATTTTGTTAGCAAACAGATTCTGACACCATTGTTCCTGTAATTCTACCGTTCCCAAATAGATCAATTTTAGGCCTTCTGTTAGCCTGCAGAATGGATAAAGTCGAGCTAAAAACCGGCTGAAAATTGTGCTTTTAGTTCGTGTGTTTTAAATGTTATGATTTGATAGTACCGATTTAGCTTTGAACAATTGATTGGATATATAAACGCGAATGTTTAGTTTAAAGGAAAGTCTATGGTTAGTATGGGCTCTGTTGTAGAGTTAAATGAGCAAAATCTACAAGATGTACTGCAATCCTCAGTGCATAAGCCACTTTTGTTGGTTTTTTGGGCGCCTTATTCTGAGGTCAGTAAAGTCAGTCTTGATGTTTTTACACGTGTTGTTACCCGTTATCAAGAGCGTGTTCTTTTAGCTAAGCTCAATACAGACGATCACCCTATGATTGCTCAGCAGTTGGGGGCAATGCAAGTGCCATTGGTTAAGCTTGTAGTGCAAGGCCAGATTGTTGCAAATTTGACAGGGCAGGAGCCCGAGGCTGATATCCAAGCTTTATTAGAACGTTTGGTTGGTCCAATGGGTGAAGAGGAGGCCGAGGCTGAAGCTGAAGAGTTGCAGGCTGATGATCAGTCTCAGTTTTTGCAGTCGATAGAACAAGCGGTTGATGCGGGGCAAGTTGATCAAGCGGTTGCAGCTTTAGAATCGGCTTTGCAAGAGGATGCAGAGCAAAAAGCCTATCGACTTAAGCTGATACAGCTTTATATTCAACAAGGGCGCCAAGATCAGGCCGAAGAGGCTTTGCAGGTTTTTCCAGAGAAGTCTTCAGAGAGAAAACAGGCGCAAGCCTATCTTGCTTTTTTTGAAGCTTCTAAGGTATTGGAGCCCCTGAATATTTTACAAGAGAGGCTGGTTAATGATGACCAAGACTTAATGACACGTTATGGTCTGGGAGTTTATGCCAGTTTAGATTTCGACTTTGATCAGGCTAAGGAACATTTCTGGTTAATTTTTTCCAAAGATCGGAATTTTAAGGAAGATCTGGGTAAGACAGTTTTATTACAGTTATTGGACTTGATGGGCCCGCAACATGATCTAGTAAAAGGTTTGAGAAGAAAGCTATTTACCTATTTACACTAGGCCGTGTTGAAATTTCAGTATGGCTTAAGGTATTTAGTTTCTTTATTCATTGTAAGGGAAAGAACATGGACGTAGCAGAGTTACTTCAACAAAAAATGGATGGTTCAGTTCAAGCTGAGCATGATGATCACCTTTCGGCACCTTTTTTATTTCAGATTGAAACTAGGCCGATTGCAATTGTATTAAGCAGAGAGTTGGTGTCTAAGTATGTAGACATAGATGAGCTTGTTAAGCTATGTGATATAGCAAGAAAGCAGCTCAATGAAGAATTGGGTATTCCTGTACCTGAATTGACAATTGAGTTATCAGATAGTTTGTCTCAAGCCAGCTATAAGGTTTGTCTGTATAGCTGTCCCATTTTACAAGCGGAGTTATTGCTTGATCATGTTGCTGTCTTGGGAGATGTCGATCATTGCAAGCTATTAGGTATACCGGTTAAGTCTATAGTTTCTACTGCTTTGTGTGAAGATATGGTTTGGGTTCAGGCAAAATATAAGACTTTTTTGCGTGAAAGGCAGATGAAAGTTTTAGAGAGTACGCAAGTGATAAAGCTCCATTTTCTTTTTGTTTTATACCAGCATGCTTGTCAGTTGGTTGGCATAGAAGAATCGAAAAGAATTTTGAATCTTTGCGAGAAGCTGTATCCAGAGTTGGTTAAAGAACTGTACCGGCAGTTGCCTATACAAAAGGTTGCAGAAATTTTCCAGCGTTTGGTTAGAGAGGGCGTGTCGTTAAAGCCCATGAGGATTATTCTGGAAACTTTAGTTCATTGGGCATCAAGGGAAAAAAATGCTTTATTGTTGACCGAATATGTTAGGGTTGGTCTAAATCGAGTGATTTCTTATACCTATGCTCCTAATAATGTGTTGCCAGCCTATGTGTTTGATCAGGAATTAGAAGAATATATTAGAGGCAGCATTAGACAGTCTCAGTTGGGCAATTATTTAGATCTTGAGCCTGAAGAAACGGCTGATGTTGTTCGGGCTATTGTAGGTTGTGTCGGTGGTGTTCGTATTATGGGGCCGAGGCCTGCTTTAGTAGTAGCATTAGATATTCGATGTTATGTGAGAAAGCTGATTGAAAATGAGTTGTATGGATTGCCTGTCTTATCTTTTCAAGAGTTAGTTTCTTCAGTAAAAATGAAACAACTGGGGTTGATCAGTTTGCGTGAGCCAACGGAGTTAGAGTCTATTGAAACGCAAGCGGCATTTAATTCGGTGGCTTGTGATGATGTTGAAGTGAGTTTGTAAATGATGTGAAATTTCACTATCTGGTCAGTTTTATAGTTAATGTAGTGTCGTTTCTATGATAATCGCTAAATTGGCCATTTTAATCTTTCAAGGTGTTATGTTGTGCTCGCTACAGATGCAAGTAATAAAGCTCTTAATGATGGTCCTCCCAGTAACTGGGGGAGTGTGCAGAAGGATATACTACAACTAGTTGCTAATCGTTTCTTAGATCGAATAACATATGCATCTAGCATAGAGAAAAGACAGCTATCAAAAACAACATTGCAAAGTATGCGCGCAGTTAATCAGTTTTGGCGAAGCAATACTATTTCTGATGATAAGTTAAGAATAATACCTCGTGTTTCTAAAGGGTTGGTATTGTCACTGACACCTTCTGATGAAAACCATTATAAAAGAGTATTCAAAAATTTACCCCAACTGTTTGTGAGGTTACAAAGAGAAATACTTTGTGTAAAAGTAGAAAAGAATGACAATTATTCAAATCTCAACTTCGCTAATATTTGTATGCTAATCGCACAATTTCCGGGGGAATATGAAAAGAAAATTGAAAAACTCGACTTATCCTTACAAACTTGGACGCTAAGTAGTATGATGTTAATGGCTATTATGAATGCTTTTTCAAACTTAAAATATCTTGCATTACCTAAAATTGCTGATCACAACTCTCTGTCAGATTTGGCAAATTTGCCAAAATTAAAAAGTCTAAAAGTATTTCTTGACATCGGACAAGAAATACCCAATTCATTAACAAACCTGACAGCACTCGATTTACAATACAGTGACTGTAGAAACTATTCTTTCTTGCTGCGGTTTTCCTCACTGGAAAAGCTTAATTTAATGGGTACATGGATTTCAAATTTGACTTTGTTAGAAGGTTTAAGCAATTTAAGGTGGGTAGATCTAAGATTTATTCGGTTCGGAGCTGCCAACTCAGAGCAGCGGTTGAGTTTTCAAAGCAATCATCCAGAAAAAACTGTGTTAGTTCGGGGGTTCGATTCTGATGATGTTTGAAAATAGAGCGTGTTATGAATGGGCACGAAATAACTTTAACATTTGGAGCGGATGTTTGTCTGAGCGAAGCGAGTTCAGCAGCGGAAAATGTTAAAGTTATTTCGTGCCCATTCCTTAGATATCATCCCAGCCAGATCTGCGTTTTTTAGGATTGAGTTTTGGGATATAGATTGCTAATAAGACGCCGCATAAAACGGCGAGCGTGCCCTGTGTAATGCCTTTAATGTGCTTGTCATTTTTTAGTAAATGGTTTTCTATAGTCAGTTGCTCTTGTTGTATTTCCAATTGTTCTAACTGTTTGTGTAGGGTGCGGTTGCTTTCATCTAGACTTTTAGCGTTTTGAGAAATTTCTAGCAACGCTTTGTATTCTTGTTGGGTTTTGTTGAGCGCTGCTTGTAATGTTTGTACTTTCTTGTGTGATTGTTCAAGTTGTTGTCTGAGTGATTGGTATTGATTTGTATGGTCATTGATTTTTTGTTTAAGGAGTTGGCTTTGACTTTGGCTTCTTGCTAACAGCATCCTGGCAGCAGGTGAAGTAGCTGTGTATTCTTGTTTGATCCAGCCTTGTTTTAGGTTGGGGTTGATGACTTTTATCCATTGGTTGTCTGTTGAGTGTGCGACTGCTTTTAAGGTAGTACCACTGGTTAAAAAATCAATAATTCGGTGTTTGGTTGAGGGACCTGAGCGTAGAGCTACTTTCAGTGAGTCGGAGACGTAGAGTGTGTCACTATAGGGTGTGGCATTGGAAGTTTCTTCGGCAATAAGGTATGGACATAAAAAGCAAAAGACCATCGCCCAATAAGACCAAAGTTTTCTAACCCGTATTGCCTTACTCACACCTTACATCTCGTCATTTGTATTTGTTGATTTTTCTAGGGTTATAATCCCTCCTAGGTTAACTATAGGATATTTGATGTAATTTTGTGTGACGAGATTGCTTGGTTTAAGCT
Organism: Pseudomonadales bacterium; assembly: GCA_028281605.1. GTDB lineage: Bacteria > Pseudomonadota > Gammaproteobacteria > Pseudomonadales > JANQJO01 > JANQJO01. Next base: position 8,771 of record JANQJO010000035.1, on the reverse strand, counting down.
ATCATAGTGCATTCCATCGGTTCAATTTTTCAACAGCATAGTTGGCTTGTTCGCCTTGAGGTGCCAGTCTGAGATAAGTTTGATATTTTTCAGCTGCTTGTGTTGTATGAGCCATTTTTTCATAGCTGTACCCCTGTAAAAACACTGTATTTGGATTACCTGGCAGTAGTTTGGCAAAGTGATTGAAGGCTTCTAAAGCGTTTTCAGGTTGGTTAAGTTCTAGTTGGGTTAGGCCTAAATAGTGGTGCGCTTGTGCTTCTTTTGGATAGAGGCTTTGTGCCTTTTTTAAGAAAGGTGAGGCTTCTTGTGGTTTCTCTTCAATCAGTAGTACTTTGCCCATAAGAAGGTTGGCGACATAATCATTGGGTGTTGCTTTGAGGCTAGATCCGATTAAAGTTTTTGCTTTAGTAACTTGTTTTGTCGCTAAAGCCCTTTCCGCTTTGTTAAGTTTTTGGATGGTGGGCTTTATTTTGCGCAAAGCCGCAGTGCTGTCTTGGAAACGTTCACGATTTCGTGGTAGAGATTTAGCATGGCTGAACTGTGTATTAGCGCGTGCCAGTGCTGCACTGAATCGCTCTTGGCTCATGGGGTGAGTAGAAAACATTTGTTCTAAGGCAGAGGGTGACTTTTTATTGATCGATTGTAATAGATCCATTAGTTTAACCATACCATTAGGGTTCTGTTCAGATTTAACCATATAGGACATGCCTAGTGCATCGGCTTGTCGTTCGTTGTCTCTACTATAGTGGGCCAACAGGGCCGTCCCCCCCAAGGAGGCCGCTTGCTTAGCAATAGGGGAATAAGCGCCGCCACCAGATTGGTCTAAGATGGCGCCTGCCGTAGAGAGCGCTAAGGAAAATAGAGAGCCTTTTGTCATGCGCTGGGCGGTATGGCGTGCTGCAACATGGCCTATTTCATGACCGAGTAAACCAGCGAGCTCAGATTCATCTTCAAGCTCTACTAAAATGCCTCTAGAAACGGCTATGCTGCCTCCAGGGAAGGCATAAGCATTGATATAGTTTGCATTCACTGCTTGAAAAGAAAAGGGCATTTGAACTCGATGGGAGTTATTGCTCAAAGACCGCCCTATATTGTCAATATATTGATTCAAAGCCTCATCTTGAGTAATCCCGTAATCGGCGGAAAACTGGTGAGGTGAGCGTTCTTTATCCAAACTGATTTCCTGAGCTTCACTCATCAGCATCAACTGTTGTTTGCCGGTTACAGGGTTTACGCTGCAGCCCGTGAGTAAAGCAGTTCCACTGCAAGCGCTGGCACTGCAGATGCTTGTTAACCATAAAAATTCCCGGCGTGTTAGACCTTTACTGGTTTTATTTATATGTTGGTTTTTTAGTTGGTTTTTTAGAGGGTGGGCCATGATTTTGTAAGCCTTATCTTTTTGAGTGAAAATGATTTGATATCAAATAGCAGTAATTGGTTGCGTTGACCTTTAGGGTAACACTATTTCATAGCGCTAAAATACAAAATTGATTTGCATAGGACAAGTTTAATTTAGATCAGCTGTTGAGTTTATTTGTAAGCTTGAGGTACAGTGCTTAAAGTTAATCTGTGAGGGTCAATATCAGTCACAAGGAAAATCACATGACAGTCGATTTGCAAGAGGGGCTGGGTGAAGTTAATCAACCCATATCTGGTTCAGATAAGATTTATATAGAGGGCAGCCACACCGATATTCAAGTGCCCATGAGACGTATTCATTTGAGTGGAGTAAAGACTCAGGAAGGGCAAGAGAGTTGTGACCCTTTGGTTGTGTACGATACCTCTGGCCCTTACACCGATCCAAAGTACACAGTTGATATTACGCAAGGTTTGCCTAGTCTGCGTTTAAGTTGGTTGCAACGTAGACAGGATACGGAAACATTACAAAATTTTAGTTCAAAATATGCGCGTAGACAAAAGATCGATCTTCGGTCGACTGATGTGCAGTTTCCTCATTTGCGTAACCCCCGTAGAGCGTGCAGTGGGTGTAACGTTACTCAAATGCATTATGCAAAGCGTGGCATTATTACAGATGAAATGGAGTTCATCGCGTTGCGAGAAAACTTAAAGCGACAGAATCAGACGCATTGGCAGCGATTTAAAACGCATCGAGGTAATGCTTTTGGCTTTTCGATGGAGCAAGAAGTGACACCCGAGCTGGTGCGTCAAGAAGTGGCCCAAGGTCGTGCAGTGATTCCTGCTAATATCAACCATTTGGAGTTAGAGCCGCAAATCATTGGGCGGCGTTTTTTGACAAAAGTGAACGCAAATATTGGAAATTCTGCGCTCACTTCTTCTATTGATGAAGAAGTTGCAAAAATGACTTGGGCCATTCGATGGGGGGCTGATAATGTCATGGATCTCTCTACTGGGCAGCATATTCATCAGACGCGGGAGTGGATACTGCGTAATTCACCTGTTCCTATTGGTACTGTGCCTATCTACCAAGCTTTAGAGAAAGTGGGTGGGGCAGCACAAGAGCTGAGTTGGGAAATTTATCGTGATACTTTGATAGAACAGGCTGAGCAGGGCGTGGATTATTTTACGATTCATGCTGGTGTGTTGTTGCGTTATGTCCCGATGACAGCCAACCGATTAACAGGTATTGTTTCTCGTGGGGGTTCTATTATGGCCAAGTGGTGTTTGGCTCACCATAAAGAAAACTTCCTGTACACGCATTTTGATGAAATTTGTGAAATCATGACGGCTTACGATGTGACGTTTTCTTTAGGTGATGGGTTACGCCCTGGTTGTATTGCTGATGCCAATGATGAAGCTCAGTTTGCTGAACTTAAAACACTAGGGGAATTAACAAAAAGAGCTTGGCAGTATGATGCCCAAGTTATGGTGGAAGGCCCTGGACACGTTCCTTTACATTTAATTAAGGAGAATATGGATGAACAATTGCGTTTATGCTATGAAGCGCCTTTTTATACCCTTGGGCCTCTAACGACAGACATTGCGCCTGGTTATGACCATATTACTTCAGCGATTGGAGCGGCTACTATTGGTTGGTATGGTACGGCTATGTTATGTTATGTGACCCCAAAAGAGCATTTGGGCTTGCCTAATCAAGAAGATGTCAAACAAGGGTTGATGGCCTATAAAATTGCTGCTCATGCGGCAGACCTTGCTAAAGGCCATCAGTTTGCGCAAGTTAGAGATAATGCTTTGTCTCATGCGCGCTTTCAATTTCGTTGGGAAGATCAGTTTAATTTAGGCCTGGACCCTGATACAGCACGTGCTTATCATGATGAAACGCTACCTAAAGATGCACATAAAACCGCACATTTTTGTTCAATGTGTGGTCCAAAATTTTGTTCAATGGAGATTACGCAAGAGGTGCGCGAGTATGCTGCGCGTAACCTTAAAGAAAAAGCTTTGGAGTTTCGCCAAGCAGGGCATGAGCTTTACCAGGAGTTATAGTGGCGACTTGACATGAGCTCTTGGCTTATAAGCTTAAAATTCTAGCCTAGAATAGCTTTTGCCGTGAGCTTGTATGCTTTATAATCAGGAAAAGTAAGATCATTAAGATATTATATTTTTATGCTCGATTGGAGTGCCGCTTTTGATGTTTAATAATACAATAGAGCATGCTGGACATGCGGTGTGTTTGCGGTCAAAATACGTGCCAGGCCTGCGTCAGATGCTGGCTCAGTGTTCCTGTAACTATTTGTATTTGATGCGTTTGGTGCCGGATATGCACCAACTCATTTTGTTTGAAGAGTATCGAGTATGTTATAAATTAAAAAATAATCGGCGTATCGGCGTTAAATGCTTAGTGGTGGAGAAAACGCCTTACACCACGCTTTTGACTGTGCAGCAGGGCGTTGTCGTGGATCGTTGGCTTCCTGCCCTGCACATTAAGGTCAGATTGTATCATGATGCCAAAATGGCAGAAGTGGTGCGAGTGCAGCGACGAGGACCTTTGGCAGCAAAGTATCATTATCCTAATCGACAAATGTTACAAATTGATGAAAAAGCACAATGTAATCAGTTTTTAGGAGAATGGCTGAAGCATTGCTGTCAACAAGATCTATGCCAGTATTGAGGGGCATGGACTGGATTGTAAAGCGGTCATTAACAAGTGGATATATAGGTTAAAGGGGCGTATTACCCTTGAAAGACTCTAAAAACGAAAACCCTTTCAAGATTGTACAGATCTCAGATAGTCACCTTTTTGCAGAAACTCAAGGCAAGCTACTAGGTCTTAACACAGAAGAGAGTTTGCTTCTTGTGTTAGACTTACTGCGTACTGAATCTGAGTCTATGGATGTTGTTTTGGCGACAGGAGATATTTCTCAGGATGGTAGTCTGTCTTCTTATGAACGATTTTATAAACATCTTGGTCTGTTACAAAAGCCTATTTATTCACTGCCTGGTAATCATGATGAACTTGTACACATTGAAAAGATCATAAGTGATACTGGTCGTGTCAGCCCTTGTGTGATTGAGCAAGGGGGGTGGCGAGTGATCCTACTGGATTCTACTATTGAGAATAAAGTGCTTGGGGAGTTATCGCCTGTACAGTTGTCTTTTTTAGACAAGGTCTTGGCGGGTTCTAAGGATTTTTATGTAATGGTAGTTTTGCATCATCATCCTATTCCGTTAAATAGCCAGTGGCTTGACAGTGTTGGTTTAAGAAACCCACAGGCTTTGTTTAAAGTACTTGATTGTTACCCATGTGTGCAAGCGCTTGTTTGGGGGCATGTACATCAAGCTTTTGAAGGGGTGCGTAATAAAGTTAAGCTATTTTCTTCGCCCAGTACTTGTGTACAGTTTAAACCAGGCAGCCAAGAGTTTGCGGTGGATGACAAGTCTCCTGGTTACCGTTGGTTCCACTTGTATGAGGACGGACGCATTGACAGTGGGGTTTCTAGAGTAGAAGGTGTACAGTTTGAAGTGGACTACTCTGTCAAAGGTTATTGACGATACTGGCTTGAAATCCATTCGCGAAGGGCATATTGGAAGCTTTTGTGATGATTTTTTTGATTTTGACGATTACCTTGTCCGCATTTTTTGTGCCCGCATCCATTTTGTTACGGCCAGAATATTTCTTGATGGCTGCAATTGCGTTGTGGGGGTTGGTTGCCAATAAAGTATCTGTATTGCGATTTACGTCAGTAGAAACAACTCTGTTTTTTTTGTTATCTGTTTTTGCTTTGCTCAGTATTTTGGGCCAAGTGTTATCGGGGTATTCGGTCTCGGCGCGTGACTTTCAAGTATTGGTGCGTTACCTGGTTTATTTGTTTGCTATCTATGCTGGGGTGATGTTGGGTATGAGAGTGCGAAGGTTCGACGTCCTCATATGGCTGGTATTGAGTTTGATGATAGTGGCCGTTATCTTGAGTTTTATACAATATTTTAATCTTGGAGGTATGAATAGCCTATTAGTGCCGTTTTATAGCCTGGATGGGACTGGGCATAAATATGTGATCTTGGAGTCTGATGCCAGTTGGCGGCGTATCATTGGTATCATGGGGAACCCGAACTATTGGGGTTTGGTCCTTGGAGCTGGTTTTCTGATTTGTTTTTATAAATGTTCTCAACGATCGTATTTTTATTTTATCCCGGCGCTTTTATTGTTAGCTGGTATTATCATGACAGGTTCACGAACGGCGTTAGTGGCTACCGTTTTAGCTGCGTTATTTGGTTTGTTGTTAATAGTGAGAAGGCAGTGTAAGTTTGACCGTAAAGTAAGTCATACTGTAGTAGCTTGTGTTTTGCTTTTTCTGTTTTATTTTGTCTATGCTTGGTTTATAGAAAATTATTATGAAAATCAAAATCGTTTTTCTGCCTCGAACCTGCATACTTTAGAGTTGCGTATGCAATTGTGGTCTAAGACTTTAAATCAAATATTTGCACAGCCACAAAATATAATCATTGGTAAAGGTCCGACGAAACTGGAATCGGTTCGTCATGGCGATAATATGTACATCAGGTATTTGAGAGATTTTGGGTTTATTGGGTTGTTGATCTATTTAAGTTTGGTTTACCAAATAGTCAAAAAGATTCGTTTGATCAGGCATGATGATCGTGTGCAGCTTGAGGCGTATGCTTCTGTTTTATTAATGTTTCTTTGTCTTTTTTTGGTGTTTGATTTAGCTGCTGATGGTTGGTTTAATGTCCGTATTGCCCAAATGTGGTTATTCAGTTACGGCCTATTATTAGGCCGTTGGTATCGAGGTAGAAGACAATATGCAAGTTTCCATCATTATTCTTAATTGGAACGGTGGTGCTGAAAATTGTATTGAGTCAGTACGTTCTGCTGTTGAACAAGACTATCCGAACAAAGAAATTATATTTGTTGATAATGGTTCAAACGATGCATCGTCTGAGGCTGTTAAGCGATTGTTTCCTTCATTACGTTATATTGATCTTGAGAAAAATTTGGGTTGTCCGCATGGGCGTAATATTGGCGCTCGATATGCAACAGGGGACTTGTTGTTTTTTTTAGAAAACGATGGTGTCTGGAAAGATGCATGTGTTGTCTCTGCTGCAGTGAGTTTATTTGTATCTCATTCGAAGTTAGGTGCTCTTTACAGTAAAGTTGAAGGCTATGAGTCTTGTATTGCAGATGCTGTGTTAGACCCTTATCCAGCCAAAACGATTGATTCTGGTTTGTATTTGTCTTCGTCTTTTAGAGGGGGGGCGAGTGTGATTAAGCGAGATTTATTTATGTCAAACAAAGGTTTTCCGCAAGATTTTTTTAGGCAGGGGGAAGAACGATTTTTATCGTTGTTGATATACAATGCTGGCTATAAAGTTGCCTATTGGCCCGAACGTTGTTTGCGACACAAAGGGTCTGACTATATAGGTAAGGCACAGGTTGTGTTGCAGTACAATGTTGAGAATAATCTGAAAACCATCATTCGTTTGTATCCTATTCTGCCAGCGCTATTGATTGGCGTGCCAAAGTGGCTAGTGGGTAATTGGGCGTTGATCAAACGAGGCTTATTGAAACAGGCACTGAGAGTGAACTGGCATTTACTACAAGAATTGTGTGGCAGAAAATGTTACCAGCGGATTCGGCTTGATACATTTTGTGAGGTTGAGACCCTGCGTCAAGGTTATGAAAGGAATGCGTTTAGTCCTGCCGATTTTCGTGTGAAATCAGTGTTGGATTTGTTGGTCGGACGTTTATTTTTGAGAAAGTAGCGATGGTGTGGTTAAGGAAATAATATGACCAATAGAGTACCAAAGGTTTCCATTATATACCCCTATATTGCGCATTATCGACGCCCTGTTTTTGAGAAATTGTGTGCTATGCAGGATATCGACTATGATTTTTGGGCTGATACAGTAGCCGAAGTGCCGAGCTTAAAGCTAATGGACCCTGATTCTGATGTACAGCGTTCACCTATGTATCGGTGCTGGACAAAACTAAGAAATCATTGGTTTTTAAGGGTGTTTTTATGGCAGTCTGGTCTGTTGCGTCGGGTTTGGTTGGGTAAAAGTGATGTGTATATTTTTTTTGGCAACATGTACTATGCATCGACGTGGGTGGCAACTGTGCTAGCCAGATTGCGGGGGTGTAAAGTATATTATTGGACGCATGGTTGCAGAAAAAAAGAAGGAAGTTTGAAAGGTTTATTAAGAAAGTTTTTTTACAGTTTAGCCGATGGAATCTTGCTTTATGGCCATAGAGCAAAAGCGCTTTTAGTGGAGCAGGGGCTTGATGGTAAAAAGCAGCATGTTATCTACAATTCTTTAGATTACGATTGTCATAATAAATTGTTTTTTTTAATGAATGACCAAAAAATTCTTTTGAGAAAAAAGTCTCTGCACTTGCCAATTCACTGTAAAGTGATTGTCAGTGCTGGTCGTTTAACAAAGGATAAACAGATCGATTTATTAATCGATGCAGTGGCTAAATTAGTTAACAAGCATATGAGAGATGTCAAAGCCATTATTGTAGGGGCAGGTCCTGAGTTTTCTCGCTTGCAAGAGAAAATTTTAAGGTTGGAGATGGAGGACTATGTTGTTTTATACGGTCCTTGTTATGATGAGCAAGTTATGGCGGAATTATTGTATCTGGCGGATGTGGCGACGATACCAGGTAACATTGGTTTGTTTGGAATGCATGCATTGACTTTTGGTACGCCGGTGGTTACACATGATAATTTTGATACCCAAAAGCCGGAATATGAAGTGATTCAAGAGGGGGTGAGCGGGGGGTTTTATCAAGCAGGTGATGTGAGCAGTTTTGTCAATAAGCTGCTGTATTGGATTGAGTATAATCAATCTAGATCTGAGCTGAGAGAGCAGTGTAGAAGAGCTATTGTTGAAAAATATAACCCTAATGTTCAGGCCAAGTTGATCAACGCAATTGTGTTATCTGATGCGTAAATTTTTTTGTTGATCCAATTATAAAAGGTTTTTATTTAATGATTTAGTGAAGTACTGGAGAACCATCGCTGTTGATTATCAAGCAAAAGTATGGCGAGACAACAGTCAAGGTTGGGCGCTTAGATATCTCAAGCTATTAATATCTAGAAAGATAGAATAAGAAGGACAGCCTTAGAATAAGAAGGACGAATAAGAAGGACCGAATAAGAAGAATAAGAAAAGAATAAGAAGGACAGAATAAGAAGGACAGCCTTATAAGAAGGCAATAAGTTAGAATTATAGGTAACATTTAGGCTGTATGATTAGCTTTAAATGATTAAAAGTAGGCTGTCAAAAAGCGGCCATTTTTAGAGATTTTTATTACTCGGAATTTGGGCCTAAAATGTGATTTTTTGGGCCCAAAAAGTGGGTTAAAATAGCAT
>JANQJO010000147.1 GCA_028281605.1 Pseudomonadales bacterium | reverse complement strand
AAGGAAAAATTTGAAAGAACGAAACCACACGTCAACGTAGGTACGATAGGCCATGTAGATCATGGTAAAACAACATTAACAGCTGCGTTAACGCGTGTGTGTATGGATGTGTGGGGCTCAGGAGAAGCAAAAGATTTTGGTGAAATAGATAATGCGCCGGAGGAAAGAGAGCGCGGAATTACCATTGCGACCTCACATGTGGAATATGAATCAGAGAAGCGCCACTATGCGCATGTGGACTGCCCAGGTCACGCGGATTATGTGAAAAACATGATTACGGGTGCAGCACAAATGGATGGTGCAGTATTGGTAGTTTCAGCAGCAGATGGTCCAATGCCACAGACTCGAGAGCACATACTACTGTCTAGACAGGTTGGGGTGCCTTACATTGTAGTGTTCTTAAATAAAGTAGATATGGTTGATGATGAAGAACTTATAGAGCTGGTTGAAATGGAAGTGAGAGAGCTGCTAGATCAGTACGAATTTCCAGGGGACGATACTCCGATTGTTAAAGGCTCAGCTTTAAAAGCTCTGGAAGGAGATGCTTCGGAAATTGGTCGCGAAGCGGTCAAGAAATTGGTGGAGACTTTGGATGAGTACATTCCAGAGCCGAAAAGAGCGGTAGAAGGGGCGTTTATCATGCCAATAGAGGATGTATTCTCTATATCAGGAAGAGGCACAGTTGTAACAGGTCGAGTAGAAAAAGGTGTGATCAATGTAGGTGATGAGATAGAAATAGTCGGTCTGAAGGAAACGATGAAAACGACCTGCACAGGGGTAGAAATGTTTAGGAAGTTGCTTGATCGGGGTGAGGCTGGTGACAATGTGGGCGTCTTGTTAAGAGGCACAAAGAGAGAAGAAGTAGATAGGGGTCAAGTATTAGCACAGCCAGGCACGATAACACCACATACTAAGTTTGAGGCAGAGGTGTATGTGCTTAGCAAGGAAGAAGGAGGTAGGCATACGCCCTTTTTCAAAGGATATAGACCGCAGTTTTATTTTAGGACAACGGATGTAACCGGTTCAGTGGAGTTGCCAGAAGGGGTTGAAATGGTGATGCCAGGAGATAAGGTCAATGTAAAGGTAGAGTTGATCGCGCCTATTGCCATGGATGAAGGCTTGAGATTTGCGATTCGAGAAGGTGGTCGCACCGTAGGTGCTGGAGTTGTGACTAAAATTATTGATTAGTAATTATAAGCAGCAAAAAACTTGCTATTTTTTGCTGCTTATATTATAGTTTTGCCCCGGTTTGAGATCTGCTGCAGAGTTGAGTGGTGATGTGTTTTACACGGTTAAGCATCTCTCTATATTTTTTATTCCGGTATTATTTGTCTAGTTTACTATTTTTGTTTTAGCGTAAAATGCCATCAAAATGGATGGTTTTAGGGGCTTTGTATCTTAACTTACTTGAGTAATGTAAGATGCTTGCTACTGTGTTGTTTAAAGTTCAAGCAAGAAGAGAATAATTGAGAGATTGAGAGATGGCCAAGCAGCAAAAGCATCATCAGAAAATTAGAATTCGGTTAAAAGCGTTTGATCATAAGTTGATTGATGTGTCAACTCGTGAGATTGTAGAAACCGCTAAAAGGACGGGAGCCCAGGTGAAAGGCCCTATTCCTTTGCCTACTCGTAAAGAGCGATTTACAATTTTGGTTTCGCCTCATGTTAATAAAGATGCAAGAGACCAGTATGAAATCAGGACTCATAAGCGAGTAGTGGATATTGTTGATCCTACTGATAAAACAGTTGATGCATTAATGAAGCTAGATTTGGCAGCAGGTGTGGATGTCCAAATTAGCTTGGGCTAGTTGATATTTAAAAATCCTTGTTATACAGGGCTAGAGGTTTGTTAGATCATGGCAATAGGCTTAGTCGGCAAAAAAAGAGGGATGACCCGTATTTTCACTGAAAGTGGGGAGTCCATTGCAGTTACGGTTATTGATGTTGATGACAACAGAGTTGTTCAGGTGAAAACGCCTGAAACCGATGGTTATAGTGCGGTTCAGGTTACAAGAGGTGTGGTCAAGCCGAATAGGTTGAATAAACCGTCTTTGGGTGTTTATAAAAAAGCAACAGTTGAACCTGGCGAAGGCCTTTGGGAATTTCGTTTGGATTCATCTGAAAAGTATGAGGTTGGTCAGACGGTTGCTTTAGAGCTTTTTAAAAAAGGGCAATTAATTGATGTAACGGGTATTTCTAAGGGTAAAGGCTTTGCTGGGGTTGTGAAGCGCTGGAAGTTTAAAACTCAAGATGCTACACATGGAAACTCTTTGGCACATAGGGCGCCTGGGTCAATTGGGCAGAACCAAACGCCTGGGCGAGTGTTTAAAGGGAAAAAAATGGCTGGACAGCTAGGTAATAAAAAAGTGACTTTGCAAAAGTCAAGAATTGTGGGTGTAGATGTAGATCGTCGCTTATTGTTAGTCAAAGGGGCAGTCCCAGGTGCTATTGGGGGGTGTGTAATTATTAGACCCTCTATCAAGGCGGCTTAAGATTGATATTTGAATAGTAAATGATTTGAGCATTCTAGAGGAATGTCATTGTATGAATTTAATGCTTTTTACAGGTCAAGACATTGAAGTTTCAGATGACTCTTTTGCAAAAGAATTCAATGAAGCATTAGTTTACCAAGTTGTCGTTGCTTATAGGTCTAAGGGTAGGCAGGGTTCAAAGGCGCAAAAAAGTCGAAGTGAAGTTCGAGGTGGAGGTAAAAAGCCATGGCGCCAAAAAGGTACAGGTAGAGCAAGAGCTGGTACCAATTCAAGTCCTATATGGCGTAGTGGGGGCAGGACTTTTGCTGCTAAACCTCGTGATCATGCTAAAAAAATTAATAGGAAAATGTACCGTAATGCGATGTGCTGTATTTTTTCAGAATTGGTGCGTGATCAACGTTTGATAATTTTAGAAAGCCTAGAGTTCAGGGAGTCTAAGACTAAGGAGTTGGTAGCCAAGTTGGCTGAGTTAAAAGCACCACAAGCTTTGATTATTACTGAAACCGTAGAGAAAAATCTTTATTTGGCCGCGAGAAATATACCAAAGGTTGAAGTAGTGGAGCCGGCATTGGTAAATCCTGTCTCATTAATTGGCTTTCCAAAGGTGATTGTGACTGTGCCTGCCTTAAGAAAGTTAGAAGAGGTATTGGTAAATGCTTAATGGGAAAAGAAATCTATACACTGTGATAGAAAAAGCACATGTTTCTGAAAAGTCAACTTTGCTTGGTGATAAGCACAGGCAATTTGTGTTTCAAGTGTCAAGCTTTGCGACAAAGCTTGACATTAAAAAAGCGGTTGAAAAGCTGTTTGAGGTTAAAGTTCAAACCGTGCGAACTTTATGGGTGAAGGGTAAGCGTAAAGGTTTTGGTAGATATCCGGGTAAGCAAAAAAATTGGAAAAAAGCTTATGTCAGCTTAGAGCCTGGTTATGATATTAACTTTAATCCTTCTAACTAAAAACGTCGACAGGAATAGATGCAATGGCTATAAAAAAATGTAAACCTACTTCACCAGGAAGGCGCTTTGTAGTCAAAGTAATAAATCCTGAGCTTTATAAAGGGAGACCCTACTCTCCTTTAACCCGTTCTAAATCAAAGACAGGTGGTCGTAATAACAATGGTCGTATTACTGTAAGGCATCAGGGTGGTGGGCATAAGCAATCATATAGAGTAATTGATTTTAAAAGAAATAAACATAACATTCCAGCTGTGGTTGAGCGGTTAGAGTACGATCCTAATCGTTCTGCAAATATTGCCTTGTTAAAGTATCTTGATGGTGAGCGAAGATATATTGTTGCACCAAAGGGCTTAAAAGTAGAGGATCAAGTTCAGTCGGGGGAGCAAGCATCTATTAAATTAGGTAACACTCTCCCTTTGCGTAATATTCCGATGGGGAGTATTGTACACTGTATTGAGCTCAAGCCTGGCAAGGGGGCTCAAATAGCTAGAAGTGCTGGTGCCTATGCTCAGCTTTTGGCAAAAGATGGTATATATGTAACCTTAAGATTGAGGTCAGGTGAAGTCAGAAAAGTTTTGGCGGATTGTTTTGCTAGCCTTGGTGAGGTTTCTAACTCGGAGCATAATCTGCGCTCACTTGGTAAGGCAGGTGCAAAGCGTTGGCGTGGTGTAAGGCCTACTGTAAGAGGTGTGGCTAAGAATCCTATTGATCATCCTCATGGGGGTGGAGAAGGCAGGAGTTCTGGGGGAAGGCATCCGGTAACTCCTTGGGGAGTCCCTACAAAAGGGTACAAAACGGTTAAGTGTAAGTCTAAATTAATTGTTCGGCATCGTAAAGCTGGTTAATGCAAAGTGTTGTTAGTTTAGAAATGAGGTTATGATTAATGGCAAGGTCATTGAAAAAGGGTCCTTTTGTAGCTCATCATTTACTGAGAAAAATTGAGAAGGCATTAAAGACAAACTCAAAGAAGCCTATTAAGACTTGGTCTAGAGCTTCTATGATATTACCAGAGATGGTGGGTTTGACTATTGCTGTACATAATGGTAGAGATCATGTGCCTGTATATATTACTGATCAGTTGGTGGGACATAAACTGGGTGAGTTTGTGCTTACTCGTACATTTAAAGGCCACTCGGGTGATAGAAAGGCAAAGCGTTGATTTTTAAATTTACTTTTGGTTAAAGAATGGTAGCTATGGAGAATTCAGCGAAATTGAAAGGGGCTAGGGTTTCACCTTATAAGGCTCGATTGGTTGCAAATCAGGTGCGAGGCCTTCCTGTTGAAAAAGCAGTTGAGTTGCTTAGATTCAGCTGTAAGAAAGTCGCTTCAGTTATAAAAAAAGTTTTGGAGTCCGCTATTGCAAATGCTGAAAATGAAGGCGCTGATATTGATGAGTTAAAGGTTTCGTACATATCAGTTGATGAAGGGCCAACGCTTAAGCGTATTCGACCACGAGCTAAAGGGCGTGCTGATCGAATTTTTAAGAGAAGCTGCCATATTACGGTTAAGGTAGCTGATACATAGTCTCAATCTCTGACGGGCTAATACATTTGGAGTGAATGAAATGGGTCAAAAAGCACATCCACACATACTTAGGTTGAAGATAACAAAAAAATATAGAAGTTTGTGGTATGCCAGTAAAAAGAACTTTCCAAAGTATTTACTGGCTGACTTAATGGTTCGCGAGTATTTATTTAAGAGGTTAAAGGCTGCTTCTATCAGTGATATCATCATAGAAAGGCCTGCAGAGAATGCTCGTATTACTATACAAACTGCGCGTCCAGGTGTTGTGATTGGTCGTAAAGGTGAAGATGTGGAAAAGTTGCGTCGAGAAATAGCAGACCTGATTGGGGTTCCAGTTCATGTTAATATTGAGGAAATTAGAAAGCCTGAGCTTAATGCAAAACTTGTTGCTCAGGGAATAGCGTCACAGCTTGAAAAGCGCGTTATGTTTCGTAGGGCTATGAAAAGAGCTGTGCAAAATGCTATGCGCCTTGGTGCTGAAGGTATTAAAGTTGCTGTTGCTGGACGTTTAGGTGGTGCAGAGATAGCACGTACTGAATGGTATCGTGAGGGTAGAGTTCCTTTGCATACATTCAGAGCAGATATTGATTATGCTGAAGAGAGAGCAGAAACAACTTATGGCACCATTGGGGTGAAGGTTTGGATATTTAGGGGTGAAGTCTTGGATGCTGGTGATGAGGATAACTCGAACCGTTTAACAAGGGTTGCCTAAATAAAAGCTTTATTAAAGATAATACAGAGTAAAGAAACATGTTACAGCCCAAGCGCACAAAATTTAGAAAGCAACACAAAGGTAGGAATAGAGGTTTAGCCCACCGTGGTAATAAAGTTTCTTTTGGTGAGATAGGTTTGAAAGCTGTTGAGAGAGGAAAAATAACGGCTAGACAAATAGAAGCTGCAAGGCGTGCGATTACTCGTCATATTAAAAGGGGAGGTAAGATTTGGATCCGAATTTTCCCTGATAAGCCAATTTCTAAAAAGCCACTGGAAGTTAGAATGGGTAAAGGTAAGGGAAACGTGGAATATTGGGTGGCACAAATACAGCCTGGTAGAATATTGTATGAAATGGAAGGTGTAGCAGAGACTATAGCTAGAGAAGCTTTAAAGCTAGCAGCGGCAAAGTTACCAGTTAAAACGACAATTGTAACTAGGCATATGCTTTAATTGACAAGGTATTGTTAAGCTTGACTCTATGGTGAAGGTGAAAATATGAAAGCAAAAGAACTAAGAGAAAAAAGTGAAGCTGAGTTGCTTGAACTTTTAGAAGAACAGTATAAGGATCTTTTTAAGCTTAGAATGCAAAAAAGTGTTACAGAGCTGAAAACGACACATATGCTGCTCCAGGCGCGCAAAAATATCGCGAGAATTAAGACGATTCTAAAAGAATTTCAACTTAAGGAATCATCAGCTGCTTAGTATGTAATGAGATAGTTTATATTCAGAATCTATGGTTATCAGATACAGGTACAAATATAATGTCAGATAATGTGGTTAGTGAAGTTCACTCTAAGGGAAAACTGAAGAGGACTTATATTGGTAAAGTTATCAGTTCGAAAATGGAAAAAACCATTACTGTACTGATAGAAAGAAAAGTGAAACACCCGCTATATGGTAAGTATATGCGTAAGTCAACTAAGTTGCATGCGCATGATCCCAATAATGAGTGTAATGAGGGTGAAACAGTTGTTATCGAAGAGCACAGGCCGATATCAAAAACTAAAAGCTGGCATTTTGTAAAAGTAATTGAGAAGGTTAAGGTAGCTTAATTTTTAGTTTCGTTAATGATGGCGGTGATTGTGAGTTTATATATTAGTGTGAGTAAAGAAAAATGATCCAGGCAGAAACTGAACTTGATGTAGCCGACAACAGTGGTGCTCGTAGAGTTTTGTGTATCAAAGTGTTGGGTGGTTCTCGCCGCCGCTATGCGGGTATTGGAGACATTATTAAAGTGACAATTAAGGATGCAATGCCAAGAGGGCGGGTATCTAAAGGTGATGTTGTTTACGCAGTTGTTGTTCGAACAAGAAAAGGTGTAAAACGTGCAGATGGTTCTGTGATACGTTTTGATAATAATGCCGTAGTCCTTTTAAATAACCAAAAACAACCCATTGGTACACGTATATTTGGGCCAGTGACTCGGGAATTACGATCAGAACTATTTATGAAAATTATTTCTCTAGCACCAGAAGTCCTTTGATTATGTACGGTGATTCACTTTCGATAAGGTTTGAGAGTAGGTAAAGTGTATGAAAAAATTGAAGCTTAACGATGAGGTTATAGTCATATCGGGTCGTGATAAGGGTAGGAAAGGTAAAATCCTTAAGGTGTTGGCTAATAAGGTGATTGTATCAGGTATTAACATGATTAAGCGTCATGTTCGTAAGGAAGGTATCGTAGAAAAGGAAGCTGCGTTAGATGCATCTAATGTGGCTATCTTCAATCCTTCTTCAGGGAAAGCAGATAGGGTAGGGTTTAAGTTTAATGGCTCAGGGGAAAAGGTTCGAATTTTTAAATCAACTAAGGAAGTAATAGTCTAACGGTTAGATATTCAGTAAAACTTCAGTAGTTTTTTGACTAGTTAAATAAATTATGGTGAATGCAATTAGAATGAGCGATCAAAGTTTAAAACAGTTTTATCAAGAGCATGTTGTATCTGAGTTGCAAAATAAGCACAGCTATGGAAGTAGTATGCAGGTGCCAAAGATTGAAAAGGTAACTTTAAATATAGGTGTTGGTACTGCAGTACAAGATAAAAAGTTGATTGATATTGCTACTCATGCACTTACTTTGATTAGTGGACAAAAGCCTGTGGTTACTGTTGCGAGAAAGGCTGTAGCCAGCTTTAAATTACGAGAAGGTTTTCCTATAGGGTGCAAAGTAACCTTGCGTGGAAAGGCTATGTATGACTTTCTTAAACGTTTGATACATGTGGTTATTCCCCGTATTAGAGATTTTCGTGGACTTAGTAATAAAAGCTTTGACGGTCGAGGTAATTACAGCTTTGGTTTAAAAGAACTTATTGTATTTCCAGAAATTGATATCGATAAGTTTGATCGAATGATGGGGATGGATATTTGTATTACGACTTCTGCAAAAACAAATCAAGAAGCTCTTACCTTGCTGAAAGCATTTAAATTTCCGATAAAAAGCTGACTGGTGAAACTATCTAAGCGGACTAAGCGGACTAAGCTGATATTAACTTAAGGTGATACTGAAACATGGCAAAAGAATCAATGGTTGAGCGTGAGAAAAAGCGTACAAAGCTAGTACAGAAATACGCTGAGAAGCGACTTTTATTGAAGAGGATTATAAAAGATCCTAATACCAGTGACGATGAAAAGTGGGAAGCACAATTAAAGCTACAAAAATTACCTCGGGATTCAGCCCCCAATCGTAGAAGAAACCGGTGCGGTTTAACGGGAAGGCCTCATGGCTATTATCGTAAGTTTGGGTTGTCGAGAAATAAATTAAGGGAAGTTGCATCGAGAGGGGAAGTTCCTGGCTTAAGAAAGGCAAGCTGGTGAATTAACAAATTTTACTGAGAACTTTTAACTAGGGCATTAGAGATTATGAGCCTTCAAGATCCTATAGCAGATATGTTGACCCGAATTAGAAATGGTCAAATGGTAAAAAAGATAGTTGTGAAGATGGCATTTTCAAAAACAAAAGCTGCTATTGCAAAAGTGCTAGAACAAGAAGGTTATATTACTAAATATGATATAACTCAAGATTCACCTAAACAGGTTCTAGAGGTTTACCTTAAGTATTACGAGTCTGAACCAGTTATAGAGAGTTTGAAGCGTGAAAGTCGACCTGGGCTGAGGCTGTATAAATCTTGTAAAGATCTTCCCAGTATAAAAGGTGGTCTCGGAATTTCTATTATCTCAACGTGCAAAGGAATCATGCCTGATAGAAAAGCACGTGCACTGGGCCTTGGGGGCGAAGTGCTATGTAGTGTATCATGACAGTGCTGAGGTGAAGTGATTATGTCTAAAGTAGCAAAACTACCTATTTTGGTATCTGTTGGTACTGAAATTAAAATAAAAAGCGGAGTTGTTGAGGTAAAAGGGCCGAAAGGTCGGCTTTTAATTGATTTTAATCAACAGCTCGTATCAGTGGGGTTAGAGGAGCAAACCTTATTAGTAAGGCCTAAAGAAGGCATTGCTGCTAGTCTTATGAAGCAGGCCTGGGCTTTAGCGGGAACAACTAGAGCGATACTGAATAATGCACTGATAGGTGTTAGTCAAGGTTTTGAGAAAAAACTAGAGCTTATTGGTGTAGGGTATAGGGCACAAATAAAAGGTAAGGTCATCACTCTCACTGTTGGTTACTCTCATCCTGTGGAGTTTAACCTTCCAGAAGGCGTTAGTGCTCAAGTTCCAACACAAACAGAATTATTATTGACTAGCTCTGATAAACAATTGCTTGGTCAGACAGCAGCTAATATACGTTCTGTTAGGCGTCCTGAGCCTTATAAAGGCAAAGGTATTAGATACTCAGATGAGCAAGTTAAAACGAAAGAAGCTAAGAAAAAGTAGTATTCTTTTGTGTCTATAGTTTTTTTGACGGTGGTATAAGTAATGGGTGTGGTATGAAGCAAAAGCTGAGTAAAAATGTCAAGATTGCGGCTCGAGTGCGTAGGGCATATAAAATTAAAAAAAAGATAAGTGAGCTTGGGGTACCTAAAATGGTTGTTTTTAGATCATGCAACCATATATATGCTCAAATAGTGAGTGATGGTAAGATTATTGTATCAGCCTCTTCATTAGAGAAAAATTTTAGAAAAGAGGGTAATGAGGCTTCAGGTAATGTTAAAGCTTCTATGAAAGTGGGGCAACTAGTAGGTCAGCGTGCACAAGATAAAGGTATTAAAAAAGTAGCGTTTGATAGAAATGGTTATCGGTATCATGGTCGAGTTAAGGCATTGGCTGAGGCGGCAAGAGAGACAGGTTTAGTTATTTAAAAGGCTTTGATGAAATGTGAGTGAGGAAATTTCCTAATGGCAAGAAATGAAGAAAAAAATGAAGGTTATTCAGAGAAGCTGATTCAAGTAAATAGAGTTGCTAAAGTAGTAAAAGGCGGACGTATCTTTGGCTTTACTGCTATAACAGTAGTAGGGGATGGTAAAGGTAAAGTTGGTTTTGGAAGAGGTAAGGCTAGAGAAGTTCCAACGGCTATTCAGAAGTCCCTCGAAGCTGCAAAGAGAAATATGATACAGGTTGAGTTGCATGGCAAGACGATACAGCATCCGATTAAAGCCAGTCACGGAGCCTCAAAAGTTTATATGCAGCCGGCTTCTGAAGGTACTGGTATTATTGCAGGAGGTGCTGTGAGATATGTGCTTGAGGTGTTAGGAGTTCAGGATGTATTGGCAAAGTGTTATGGGTCTACTAATCCGGTCAATGTTGTTCGAGCAACATTTGAGGGTTTGAAAAGGCAAGCGACACCAGAGAAAGTTGCAGCTAAGCGTGGTAAAACAGTTGAAGAGTTATTTCCAGAAAGAATTGAAGTAGTGTTAGCGTAAACTATATTCCTGTAAAACCCCTTATTTGTATATTTTTTAAACGATATATTGTAAGAGAAGCTAAATTTTATGAAGCAAGGTAAAAAAGTAAAAGTTACTTTGATTAAAAGTAAATACGGCAGACTTAAAAAACACCAAGCCTGTGTACAGGGATTGGGTTTAAGAAAAATTGGACAAACAGTGGAATTGGAGGACACTCCAGCTGTTCAAGGGATGATTAATAAAATTAAGTATTTATTAAGTGTAGAATACGATGTAAGCACCTCGTAAACTTGAGGTGTGAATGTATAAGGCTGTAATTGGATCAATTAGGGGACAAGAAGGTATTTTTAGTGCGGGTCCATAGTTTAAACTAAGAGAGATATTGTAATGCAACTGAATACACTAAAGCCAGTAAGAGGCTCTAGAAAAAAAAAGAAGCGCTTAGGGCGAGGGATTGGATCTGGCTCTGGTAAAACTTGTGGTAGAGGGCATAAGGGTCAAAAATCAAGATCAGGTGGTAGAGTAAAGCCAGGTTTTGAAGGTGGGCAAATGCCTTTGCAAAGAAGATTGCCTAAGTTTGGCTTTACCTCTCGTGTGTCTCTTTTTAGACAAGAAGTACCTGTGTATGCTTTAAATGTATTGGTTAGGGAATTGCAGGTAGATACTGTTAATTTAGAGGTGCTTAAGAAAGCTGGATTAATACGTAAGACTACGAGATATGTAAAAATAATATTATCTGGTGAATTGGCTTATCCACTAACGATAAAAGGGGTAGGTGTTAGGGTTACAAAAGGTGCAAAAGCGCATATAGAGTCTAAAGGAGGTAAGGTTGAGTACATGGATAATCAGTTAAAAAAAACTGAGGCTGTGTAGGTAATATGGCTAATTTAAGCCCTACAAATCTGCCTAAACCAGACAGTAAAGGCCTTAGTGAATTGTGGCAAAGAATAAAGTTTTTATTTTTGGCTATTATTGTTTACCGAATTGGTGCGCATATACCTGTACCAGGCGTTAATCCAGAGAGATTATCAGCCTTGTTTAGAGAAAATGAAGGCACTATAGTCTCTTTATTTAATATGTTTTCAGGGGGTGCCCTTGAGCGTATGAGTATCTTGGCGTTGGGTATTATGCCTTATATTTCTGCGTCTATTATTATGCAACTGTTGACCGCTGTTACCCCTCAGTTAGAGCAGTTAAAAAAAGAAGGTGAAGCAGGGCGGCGTAAAATAACTCAATATACGCGTTATGGAACTTTGGGTTTGGGTATAGTTCAAGCAATGGGGATGTCAATTGGATTGCAGAGTCAAGGTATATTTTTGACTACTGGATTTAGTGTGATTTTTACCGCTGTAGTGACGTTGGTAACAGGTACTATATTTCTTATGTGGCTAGGTGAGCAAGTGACAGAGAGAGGTATTGGTAATGGTATATCAATGATTATTTTTGTGGGGATTGTTGCAGGTTTGCCTTCTGCATTTGGTCAAACTCTTGAGTCCGCAAGACAGGGTGATTTGAACATTCTTGTTTTAATTGGTGTTGTTGTCTTGGCTATAGCCATAGTGGCTTTAGTTGTTTTCATAGAAAGGGGACAAAGGCGAATTACGGTTAATTATGCAAAGAGACAGCAGGGTCGAAGGGTTTATGCTGGTCAGCAGAGTCACTTGCCTTTAAAAGTAAATATGGCAGGTGTGATACCGCCTATTTTTGCAACCAGTATTTTATTATTTCCTGCAAGTATTGGTCAATGGGTTGGTAATGCAAAAGAATGGGCATGGCTTCAGCAAGTTTCTTTGGCCTTAGGGCCTGGACAACCTTTGTACATTATATTGTTTGCTTTGGGTATAGTATTTTTTTGTTATTTTTATACAGCTATAGTATTTAATCCAAAAGATGTAGCTGACAATTTGAAAAAGTCAGGTGCTTTCATTCCAGGGATTAGGCCAGGTGAGCAATCAGCTAAGTATATTGACGGAGTCTTGGGGCGTTTGACTTTAGTTGGGTCTATTTATATTACTTTGGTATGCCTATTGCCCCAATTTTTACAGATTGCAATTAATGTTCCATTTTATTTGGGAGGAACATCACTTTTGATTGTAGTGGTGGTTGTGATGGATTTTATGTCTCAAGTGCAGTCACATTTGTATTCACACCAGTATGACTCATTGCTTAAGAAAGCTAACTTAAAAAATTATGGGCGTTAATAGGTAGAGCGGAGCCCTTACAACTAACTGATTTTTAGAGAACTTAATTGAGGAAGGCCTTATGAGGGTTAGAGCATCTGTGAAAAAAATTTGTAGAAACTGTAAGATCATTCGTCGTAAAGGGTCGGTACGAGTCATTTGTAGTGCAGAACCACGACATAAGCAACGTCAAGGCTAATAGCAACGAGTTAATTGGAGAGTTAGATGGCACGTATAGCAGGAGTTAATGTTCCTGATGGTAAGCATATAGTTATTTCACTGACCTACATATTTGGCATCGGTAAAGCTCGAGCAATGAAAATTTGTATTGCTACGGGTATAGCGCCGACTACTAAAGTGCGCGACTTAACAGGTGAGCAAATGGATGCTTTGAGGTCGGAAGTATCTAAGTATCCAGCAGAAGGTGATTTGAGACGGGAAATATCTATGTCAATTAAGAGGCTTATGGACATAGCTAGTTATCGTGGTATTCGACATCGAAGAGGTTTGCCTTTGAGGGGTCAAAGGACTAAAACAAACGCTAGGACACGAAAGGGTCCGCGTAAGCCAATTAAAAAATAAATAGTCTGAATGGAATTTGTGACTGGTTTGTCACTAATATAATGTAGGTTCACAAAATTATGGCTAAGACACAAACAAGTAAGACTCGTAAAAAGGTGAAAAAGACCGTTGTTGATGGGATTGCACATATACATGCATCTTTTAATAACACTATCATCACTTTATCGGATATGCAGGGCAATAGTCTGTCGTGGGCGACCGCAGGTGGTTGTGGGTTTAGAGGCTCACGTAAGAGTACACCTTTTGCTGCTCAAGTGGCTGCGGAACGTGCTGGTCAAGCTGCACTAGAGCAATATGGTTTGAAAAACCTGGAAGTGAGAGTCAATGGGCCGGGCCCGGGGCGTGAGTCAGCGGTGCGTGCTTTGCATGCTTTAGGGATGCAAATTAAGAGTATTATAGATGTAACTCCGATACCACATAATGGATGTCGGCCACCTAAAAAGCGAAGGGTATGATCTTTATTTGTTTTAAATTTATTTTAGAGTAGAGTCATTCAGAGAGAGTATATAGGTATGGGAAGGTATTTAGGGCCAAAATGTAAAAAATCTAGGCGGGTAGATGCGGACCTTGGATTGAAAAGTGGGGTTCGGTCCTATGAAAGTAAATGTCGGAGTGAAAGTGGTCCGGGTCAGCATGGGCAAAGGCGTGGTAGAACCAGTGACTACGGTCTTGCTTTAAAAGCAAAACAGCTGACTAAAATAATGTATGGCTTTATTTCTGAAAAACAGTTTCGTAATTACTTTAAAGAGGCGGTTAGGCGTAAAGGTAATACAGGGGAGAATTTACTTAAATTGCTAGAGTCGCGTTTGGATAATGCTGTTTATCATATGGGTTTTGGCTCGACTAGAGCAGAAGCTCGCCAGCTGGTTACTCATAAATCGATATTAGTTAATGGAGAGGTAGTTAATATCCCTTCTTATCAAGTTCAGCCTGGTGATCAGATAAGTGTCAGAGAAAAATCTAAGAATCAGCTGCGTATACAAGCTGCTTTAGATATGGCAGAGCAGCGTGGTTTTGTGTCATGGGTTAATGTAGATAAAGTGGCTAAAAAAGGGCTATTCTCAAGTGTTCCAGAAATGTCAGAATTGCCTTCAATATTAAACGAAAACATAAGTTCGGTAGTAGAATTGTACTCTAAGTAACAGTTAAGGTGAAGGTTTAAATACACGGTTATTAAGCAACTGAGGTGCTTGTCAATGCAGCAGCGATCATCTGTGATGGAATTCTTAAAGCCAAGGAGTATTGGTGTACAAGAAATATCGAAAACACATGCAAAAGTTACACTTGAGCCATTAGAAAGAGGATTTGGACACACTTTAGGTAATGCACTGAGGCGTATATTGCTATCTAGTATGCCTGGGTGTGCTGTAACAGAGGCAGAAATTGATGGTGTTTTACATGAGTACAGTACACTTGAAGGTGTGCAAGAAGATATTATTGAGATTATGCTTAATCTAAAGGGTGTTTCTATCAGTATTTTAGAAGGTGAGGAAGTCATTTTAGATTTGATCAAAAAAGGCCCAGGTGTTGTAACTGCAGGTGATCTTCAACTACCCCATAATGTAGAACTGGTGAATCCTGAGCATGTCATTGCTCATTTAAATGACAGTGGTGAGTTGCGTATTAAACTACGTGTTAAGCGTGGGCGGGGCTATCAGCCAGCTGATCTGTTAGAAGAAGATGATGAAACTCGAAGTATTGGTAAGTTAAAGATTGATGCTTCTTATAGCCCAATTTGTAGAGTAGCTTATGTGGTTGAATCTACTAGGGTAGAACAGCGAACCGATCTTGATAAGTTGATTATTGATTTAGAAACTAACGGTACTATAGATCCTGAGGAGGCTATTCGAAGGGCCGCGACAATATTGCAGCAACAGCTGGCAGTGTTTGTTGACTTTGAGCAAGAGAAAGAGCCTGTTAAAGAAGAAGCTCAGGAGCAAATTGATCCTATTTTGCTTAGGCCAGTTGATGATCTTGAATTGACGGTCAGATCTGCAAATTGTCTTAAAGCTGAGAATATATACTATATAGGTGATTTGATTCAGAGAACTGAAGTTGAGTTGCTAAAAACCCCTAATTTAGGGAAGAAATCTTTAACAGAAATAAAAGATGTATTGGCTTCTAAAAGTTTATCTTTAGGGATGCGTTTAGAAAATTGGCCTCCTCAGAGTATAAAAGAAGATGACCGTCTTAATATGAAGATGCATTGATGAGTTGTTCGGAATTAGTTAAAGACAGCCATGAGCGGCGGGATAAATATTAGCCCGGGAGGCATCTATCATATTTCACGGTAACAGCTATGAGCGATGCGATTTTCGTCACCTTAGATGATGAAAATTGCATTTATACGGTAAATAAAGGTTGATAGTATAATGAGACATCGTAAGACAGGTCGTGCACTTAGTCGTACCAGTGCACATAGACAAGCATTATTTAGAAATATGTCCGTTTCTTTGTTTGAGCATGAAGTTATCAAAACGACTTTGCCTAAAGCAAAAGAGTTGAGGAAATATGCTGAGCCTCTGATTACACTGGGCAAGGAAGATTCTGTGGCTAATCGTCGTTTAGCTTTTGCTCGTATTAGAAGCAAGGCTACTGTAGGGAAGCTCTTTTCTGAGTTAGGCCCACGTTATCAAAATCGCCCTGGTGGCTATTTGCGTATTTTAAAGTGTGGTTTTAGGCATGGTGATAATGCTCCTATGGCTTATGTTGAACTTGTTGATAGAAATAAAAACAATTCTTCCTCAGCAGCCGAAGCAGAGTCTAGTAATGCTGAGGAAACTACAGCAGCTTGAAGTGATGTTATGAAAAACACATCTAATTTCATGTGAAATTAGATGTGTATAGCTTTGTTATAAAGCTATTTTGTTGCAAATGCTCAAACTGGGTATAGCTTGGTTTAACGTATAGAAGTGTAGACCAGGAGCCCCAGCTTGCAATAAGCGCTCGCAAAGTTGACTGATAAAGTCGCATCCAAAATCCCTTAAGCTGTCATTATCCTCACCAAAGCTTTCCAATTTTTTTCGCAGCCAACGTGGTATTTCCGCACCACACATGTCTGAAAAGCGGGTAAGCTTAGTGTAATCAGTGATTGGCATGATGCCAGGTATGATAGGGATGTTGATGTTAGTAGCTTGGCAGCGTTCTATAAAATCACAGTATGCGTCGGCATTAAAGAAGTATTGAGTAATAGCACTGCTTGCCCCTGCTTTCACTTTTTCTTTAAAGTGTAATAGGTCTGCCTTAGCATTTTTTGCTTCTGGATGTACTTCTGGATAAGCAGCCACTTCTATATGAAAGTGATCACCTGTTTGCTCTCGAATAAAAGCGACCAAATCTTGTGCGTATTTCAAATCTCCTCGGCCCAAGCCCATGCCAGAAGGTAGATCACCTCTTAAAGCGACCAATCGTTTGACACCCATAGACTGATAAAGCTCGAGTAAAGTTTTCAGTGATTCTATAGAATCTCCAACACAAGAGAGATGAGGTGCTGTGTTGATGCCTGTGTTGGCAGCTGTTTCTTTAACGGCTTCAACAGTACGTTCTCGTGTTGAGCCACCAGCACCATAGGTGACAGAGAAGAACTCTGGATTTTTGTTTGCAAGCAGAGTTTGCTCAGTCTTGAGCTTTGCTAGTCCCTGAGCTGTTTTGGGAGGGAAAAATTCAAAGCTTAAGCGTAAAGAGGAATTTGCCATATTTTTAATACTTGTAACTGTCAGGTTTATAGGGCCCCTCGATAGGGCGTTTTATGTACTCAGATTGTGCTTGCGTCATTTGAGTAAGTACGCCTGAAAAACCTTTGACCATGAGATGAGCCACTTCTTCGTCTAAGTGCTTTGGTAGTACGGTTACAGCAACTGCTTTTGATTGCTCTTGTTTAGATAAGTCAGCAAACTTTTGTGTGAACAAATGAATCTGTGCTAGCACTTGGTTGGCAAACGATCCGTCCATCACTCTGGAAGGGTGGCCTGTAGCGTTACCTAGGTTCACTAGACGGCCTTCTGAGAGCATAATTAAAAAGTCGTTGCTGTCATCAGATCGATAAATTTTGTGTACCTGGGGCTTGATTTCTTCCCACTCCCAGTGAGATCTGGCATAAGCTGTATCAATTTCGTTATCAAAATGACCAATGTTGCAGATGACGGCTCCTGGTTTGAGCTTTTGCAACATTTGAGCGTCACAAGCATTGATATTTCCTGTAGCGGTGACTACTAAATCAGTTTGCTCTAGCAAGGAGAGATTTAAATCTGCAACACGGCCTGTGTTAATGCCATTAAGATAAGGAGAAATCACTTCGAAGCCATCCATGCAGGCTTGCATGGCGCAGATAGGATCAATTTCGCTCACACGCACAATCATGCCTTCTTGTTGCAAGCTGGCGCAAGAACCCTTGCCAACGTCACCATAACCTATGACTAAGGCTTTTTTCCCTGCTAGTAGATGGTCTGTGGCTCGCTTGATGGCATCATTTAGGCTGTGTCTACAACCGTATTTGTTATCGTTCTTTGATTTAGTCACTGAATCATTCACGTTAATGGCCGGTGTTTTAAGTTGGCCTTGTTCTAGCATTTCATAGAGTCTATGAACGCCTGTTGTGGTTTCTTCAGTAATCCCATGGATATGGTCGAGCATTTGCGGGTATTTTTCGTGAACCATTGCGGTTAGATCACCACCATCGTCTAAGAGCATATTAGCATCCCAGGGCTTGCCGTCTTTGAGTATAGTTTGTTCTATACACCATTCACCTTCTTTTTCTGTTTGGCCCTTCCAGGCGTAGACTGGAATACCTTTGGCTGCAATTGCGGCGGCTGCATGGTCTTGTGTACTGAAAATATTACAAGAAGACCAGCGTACTTCAGCTCCAAGAGCCACTAGAGTTTCGATTAAAACGGCAGTTTGGATAGTCATATGGATACAGCCAATAATTTTGGCGCCCTCCAAGGGTTGGTTGGCTGTATATTGTTCTCTCAGTGCCATTAAGGCGGGCATTTCACTTTCAGCAATCGTGATTTCTCGCCGTCCCCAGTCAGCAAGGGACATGTCTGCAACTTTAAAATCAGGCTTGGTGGTGTTCAATTGTGCGTTTATCAATGGATTGACTCCTTTGTAATGGGTGCGTTCATTATAAATTTGCAGACAGTTTTAAGTCTTGGGCTTTATCGGTTTTTTCCCAGCTGAGTTCTGCTTCTTCTCTACCAAAGTGTCCATAGGCCGATGTTGTTTGATAGATGGGCCTGAGTAAGTTTAGCATTTCAATCAAACCTTTTGGACGCAAGTCGAAGTGCTCTCTCACAAGCTCGCAAATCTGTTCGTCATTGATTTTGCCTGTACCGAATGTGTTGATGCTGATGGAGGTCGGCTCTGCTACACCAATGGCATAAGAAATTTGAATTTCGCACCGATCTGCTAATCCGGCTGCGACAATATTTTTAGCGACGTAGCGTCCCGCATAGGCTGCAGATCTGTCTACTTTAGAGGGGTCTTTCCCAGAAAAAGCACCCCCACCGTGTCGAGCCATACCTCCATAAGTGTCTACGATAATTTTTCGGCCTGTAAGCCCGCAGTCTCCCATGGGACCACCAATGATAAATTGACCTGTAGGGTTGATAAAATACTTTGTATGTGGTTTTAAGAGCTCAGAGGGCAAAACGGGTTTGATGATTTCCTCCATGACGGCTTCTTTAAGCGTTTCTTGAGTGATATTGCCTGAATGTTGAGTTGAGAGAACAACGGCATCGATGCTTTCGGGTTTACCGTTGTTATTGTAACGTATCGTTACTTGGCTTTTAGCATCTGGTCGCAGGAAAGAGTTAGTGTTTTTTTTACGCACTTCAGCTTGTTTTTTAACTAACCTATGGGCGTAAGTGATGGGCGCTGGCATGAGCACATCGGTTTCATTCGTTGCGTAGCCAAACATAAGCCCTTGGTCGCCGGCACCTTGTTCACGTTGATCGGTTTCATCAACCCCCATAGCGATGTCAGGAGACTGTTTACCGATAGCGTTCAGTACAGCACATGAATGGCCGTCGAAGCCCATATCAGAGCTCGTATATCCAATTTCGCAGATGACTTTGCGTACTAGGTTGTCTAAATCTACCCAAGCTTCTGTAGTCACTTCACCCGCAATGACGACCATCCCTGTTTTTACAAGTGTTTCGCAGGCAACACGAGCGTTGGTATCCTGTTGTAAGAGAGCATCTAGCACCGCATCAGATATTTGGTCGGCAATTTTATCAGGGTGGCCTTCTGAGACTGACTCAGAAGTGAATAAAGTATATTTAGACATCGGTGCGATCTTCTCCTTTCGCTTATATATAAAAGATTGGTACGAACTATTATGTATCGAATGTGTGCTTACAGTTGAGCGGGTTGTATCGGTCTTGAGGTTTGTATTGTATGCAAGCCCACACCTTCAAGTGAAGCCCTAGTATAAGCATAACGGTCAAACTTTACTGTAAACTTTACTGTAAATACAACTTTCATCACTTAGAGTGATGAAAATTGCATCGCTCACGGCTGTTTAGTAGAGTTTACTCGAATTGTTGCTGAAACGAAAATTGTATTTTTTAGGGAGAGTCCATAGATCGATGTGTGTTGAGTTTATGTTGCCTTGTGAACAATTAAGGTAATAATACCAAAATAGATCATATACTTTGGAGTTTTTTATGGGGTTGTTGATCATGGAAAATACGGCTGCCTTGGTTTAAACTCAGTGAACTGACGCAAAGTGACTGATAATAACCTTCAGATTAAGGAGCATGAAAATGACTCAGTACGGTTTTAGAAGTTTTACACTTTTTCTTTTATTATTTGTGGCGACAGTTTCCCAGAGTGCTGTTATTACTACGGGCTGTGCTTCACCCGTTTCGTGTACATTGACGGAGCTGTATGCTGGTGGCAGTATTTCTATTAATGATGTTGTTTTTGATGCTTGGAAGGAAGATCTTAATTTTGGCATTAATCCGAGTGATTTGGATGCTGATCAAGTCAAAGTGATGGGTGTTGATGCTGTAGTGGATGCAGGGAACCCCACTAAATCGAACTTAGGTTTAAATTTTATTGCTGATCCAGCGATCATGTTTGATGAGCTTGGGTACAATTTAGATTTTAGTATCTCATTTAATCCTTCTAGCTCCGTATTAACACAAGCATCGCTAGAACTGGTTGATTTTTCTATTTTGGATCCGGCTGATGCCTTTGTAAAAGTCAATGCTGAATTAGCTGAATTAAAAGCGGGCTCTGATACTAAGTTGTTGCGGGTAGAAGATAGCGCACCTTTATTTGACTCTGAATTTCTTGACAATTTAACCGCGTTAGTTGTGGATTTGGACTTGCAAATGGAGGGTGAGAATAACACAGCGGGTTTGAATCAATTTGATTTTATGTTACAGGTGATGAATTCAAATCCGAATCCTGTATTAGAGCCGAGTGTTCCAGCACTGTTAGGTATGGGTTTATTTGGTTTGTTATGGTTTCGAAGACGTGTAGACGTGTATAAGGTAACAGGGGGCTGTTAACTTACCTTGATGGAGTCTTCTAGGAACACACTATTTTGGCATCAGCCTCACATTAACGTTACAACCCTATCAAGTGGTTAACTTTATTGTTGCATTTGTATTATTACTGGGCCTGTGTGTCTTTTAGGTGCATTGGGCCCATGCTTCAGACCATTCTGGATCTTGCTATAGGCCGACCTTAAGAAATTAACAATGTGACACCAGTCTATATTTTCAATGAATTTTTGGCATATTACTTGATAAATGTAGAAACATTAAGGCAGATTATACATTACTCTATTGACCATCGAGACTTCTTAAGCAATGCTGAATTTAGGTTAACTACTGAAGACTTAAATATCAAAACGAGATATCAAAGTGATGTTCTATTACCTCTATAAAATGTAAGGACATCTAAACCTTAAGGACAAGTGCTTTGCAAATAAAAAAGATTGTGATCGTTTGGTTGGCTTACTGTAGCTTAGCATGTGCTGAATTCAGTATCGCAGCCATAGTCAAAGTAGCAGACCCTTATATTGAGCTGCATACCGGACCTGGACAAGGGCACCCCATCGACCATGTGGCCGTACAAGGTGATACTATTGAGGTTCTACGCCAACGCACAGACTGGTTCAAAGTTAAATTAGCTTCAGGTAAAACTGGTTGGGTATCACAATTACAATTAGAGAGAACTTTAGATGAACACAACCAACAAATCAAATTTGTAGGCATTGACCACGGCCATTATTTAAAAAGACGCTGGGAAATCGGTATGAGCAGCGGTGATTTTGATGGCTCTGCGCTGGTATCTATTTATACTGGCTATAGACTGACAAAAAATTTAAGCGCAGAGACCACACTTAGCCAAGGTGTCGGTAGTTTTTCAAAAAATGATTTAGTCGCTTTACAGTTGATACATTCTCCCTTCCAAGAAGCAAAATGGGCCCCCTTATTTGGCATTGGGACAGGCATCATCCATACTACTCCTAAAACCACTTTAGGTACAGTCGAGGATCGTACAGATGACTTTTTATTGATAACAGCTGCCGTAAAGACTTATCTCTCCCAACGTTTTTTTCTGCGTGCTGATTACAGAAACTATATTGTTTTAACCAGTCAGGAAACCAACAGGTCAATTGATGCATGGAAAATAGGATTAAGTTTTTTCTTTTAGCAAGCTACAACTTACTCAAAACACTGGCCATCACATCATTGTGTATCATCCTATGCATGAACAATGCATGGGCTCAGCAACTCTATGACCCGCAAATCAGTCGCAAAGAAATTAAAGAAGCTGATATTGACACAGAAAATTTTGAATTGGGTGCGTTTGTGGGTGTCATGAGTATAGAAGATTTCGGTACTAACCCCATTTTTGGTGCTCGCCTAGCCTATCATGTGACAGAACTATTATTTATGGAAATCTCGGCCGGTCAAACAACCACAGACGATGAAATCGTTGCTGAACAATTTTTAGGTCAAGCTCAGATCTTACCCAGCTCTGATCGTGATTTGTTTTACTATCAATTCAGTGCTGGCTTTAATGTTTTACCTGGTGAAGTCTTTTGGCGTAACAACAGAGCTTGGAATATCGCTGTATACTTACAAGGTGGAGTTGGCATCACTGAATTTGCCGAAGACGAATATTATACGATACATGTAGGTGGTGGCATTCGTTGGCTATTGACGGACTGGCTGGCTCTACATTCAACTCTAATGGATCATATCTTTGACAATGATTTATTTGCAACAGAAAAAACTATACATAACCTAAGTTGGCACACTGGTTTAACGTTTTTCTTTTAAGCCGATTCATGAAAACTATTTAGAGGTAGTACTGATGCGCAAATTCCATGATCTCTTTCGAAATTTACTCTATTTACCTTATTGGATCGTAACACTGCTGTTGTGCTCAACCACCCTTGCAGGTGAGGTCTTTGGTCCTGCTCCCGACTTCACCTTAAAAAGTCACAGTGGTAAAAATTTGCGTTTAAAAGAATACAAAGGACAAGTTGTGTTATTAAATTTTTGGGCTTCTTGGTGTGGGCCTTGTCGTGAAGAAATGCCCTTACTTGAAGATCTGCATAAAAAGTACGAACGCTTAGGTTTTACTGTTTTGGCAATCAATGTGGACGAAGACTCAAACAAGGGCCTAAGCCTATTAAAAGAAGTTCCCGTATCTTTCCCTGTCGTCTTTGACCCTGAAAGTAAAATCACCGAGCTATTCAATGTCGAAGCCATGCCAACGACCTATCTATTAGACAGAGATGGTAATATGCGTTATCTACACCGCGGTTACCAGCCAGGCTATGAAGTGGCCTATGAAACCCAAATTAAAACTCTCGTACGAGAATAAAAATGAAACGTTGTAAATCCAAAATATTAGGCTATTGGGCACTGTGTGTATTGCTGAGCTTGATGGGTTGCTCATCAATCCAATTAAAGCCCTGGGTAAAACCTTATGAAAGAGATAAGCTGGCAGACCCCATTATGAGCTTTGAGCAACACCCCATAGCTGCTGCTTATATGCATCATTTATATCAATCCAGGGAAGGTGCTCGCGGTGCTGAAGGGGGCAGTGGTGGAGGCTGTGGCTGTAATTGATCAAAAAAGTATAATTTATACACTACCCAATCATAACAAAAATGTAACTTAGGAGGTGTCCCAGAATAAAGTTTACAAGCTTCGCTCCTGAACTCGCTGCGCTCAGACATGCATCCGCTCACATTGTAAACTTTATTCTGGGACAC
>JANQJO010000131.1 GCA_028281605.1 Pseudomonadales bacterium | reverse complement strand
AAGGCACAGGAAATAATCTACCCATTGTTCGTTTCTGAACTCGCTGTGCTCAAACATGCATCCGCTCAAAATGGGTAGATTATTTCCTGTGCCTTACCTTATCGCCTTGCTATATGTGATCATGGCTTAAATGGCTTTAGCTGTAATTCTTTTACAACCTTAAAATGTTTTACATTGCTTGAAACTAGATTCATATTATTTTCTATCGCTGTGGCGGCAATTATTGCGTCTGCCGCTCTCATACCTGATGAAAGTGAATACTCTTCTACATATATTAAAGCTCTGTGTCCTATGTTTTCAGAAAGTGGTAATAAGGAAAATTCAAATTCCGATAAAAAATCTCTTATGTATTTATGATGTGTTTTATTCTTTGCCCCTTGGAGTAGTTCCATACAGCTCTGAACTGATAAATACCTATTTTCATCTTTTTCGATTAATTTAGCAGCTTTTTCATTTCCTCTTTGTACCCAAATCAGAATATCTGTATCATAAATCATAGCGTGACTTTCTCAAATTATCTAATTCCTCTAATACTGTTTCATCTTCAGAATCTCTGTGCATACCGAAAAAAGGATGTTCTTTAATCCTTAACCCTGATTTATTTTTTGCTGGTTTAATAATACCTTTGACCTTACCGTGATAAAGTACTGTAACACTTTCATTTCTATCAAGAGCTTTCAAAATATCGTTTGTTTTATATCTTAAATCCACTATAGACGCTCTCATACTTACCTCTATTGCCAACTTAAATATGTCTACCTATTATAGACATTTTTGGACTATAATAGAACCAAAAGTTTAACCTTTAAAATTAGTCAGTTAACCCCAATCAAGGAGCTCACAGGAAATAGGATACCCATATATGTTAGCCAAGTTATCGTACTGTATTTCGTGCACATTCCTTAATTTATCGGTCACTCGGGTCATATGCCCAGCGCTCCAGCGCTATAGTACATCGCCTTCTGTGTTTGTTCCTGCTTTTTATTGACACCAGTTTTTAAAAACTAAATAATCCTTGTATAGTCGCGCTTCTTCTGTACCCGGTAAAGGCTTCCAATCATAGCGCCAATGGACCTCTGGAGGCAAAGACATTAAAATTGATTCGGTTCTACCGTTGCTTTGTAAACCAAATAAAGTCCCTCTATCATACACTAAATTAAACTCTACATAGCGGCCCCGCCGATACAGTTGAAAAGATCGTTCGCGCTCAGTATAAGGCATCTGTTTGCGCTTTTGTAGAATCGGCAAATAAGCATCCAGAAAGCCATAACCTACGGCTTTGATAAATTCAAGACTCTTAGTGAAACCTAAGGCATTAAAATCATCAAAGAAAATGCCTCCAATACCACGCGGTTCTTGCCGATGTGTTAAATAAAAATATTGATCGCATGCCTGTTTAAACTGAGGGTAAAGCTCATGCCCAAAAGGCTGACAGAGTGCTTGAGCAGTTTTATGCCAATGAATGCAATCTTCGTCAAAGCCATAATAAGGCGTCAAATCAAAGCCCCCGCCCACCCACCAAATGGGCGTTTCATTTTCTTTTTGAGCTGAAAACAAACGAACATTCAGGTGTGTAGTTGGTACATAAGGGTTTTCTGGGTGCATAACTAAAGACACCCCTAAAGCTTGAAAAGAACACCCCGCCAGTTCAGGCCTGACTTTTGTTGCAGAAGGCGGTAGGTTTTGGCCAAATACATGAGAAAAGTTGACGCCTCCTTTTTCAAATACAGCTCCCGCTTCTATAACGCGCGTACGTCCTCCACCCCCTTCATCACGTTGCCAGGAGTCCTCTACAAAATCAGCTTTATCATCTTCTGCTGCTAAGCCTTGGCAAATATCATCTTGTAGTTTTAACAGTAAATTTTTAGCTGCATCAATATCCAAATTTTGTGTATGTGAATCTTTCATAGACACTTTCATCCCTGATTGCGATTATTGAATAACACGAGCCGAGCCAATGCCTCTAGGATCACTGGCTGCGAATATCTTATTTGTACCATAACGCCATAAAATCGTATGCATGTTGCCGTATTCTCTGTCCAGTGGTTTCAATTGATGACCTCTTTTTTGTAAAGCGGCTTGCAAGCTGTTTTCAAAGGCGTTTGGTTCAAATTGAAGGACATCAGGTAAGTACTGATGATGATATCTTGGTAAGCTAACCCAAGTTTGTGGTGCTTTACCTTCTAGCGCTTCCAGGCTGGCCAATAATACCATGGTAATAATGCGGCTGCCTCCTGGGGTCCCTAAGATGGCCATCCAATCAGGTGTTTCAATAAAGGTAGGTGACATGCTAGATAAAGGACGTTTTCCCGGTTCGGGAGCATTGGCACTGTTGCCAGTTAGGCCATAGGCATTGGCAGCTTTGGGGCTTAATGCAAAATCGTCTAATTCGTTATTCAATAATACTCCTGTTCCTTCTGCCACAAAACCGGAGCCAAAAGATAAGTTAATGCTTAAAGTTGCAGCAACACGATTACCGTTTCGGTCTAAAATCGAAAAATGTGTGGTGTGATCTCCCTCTTTGACCGTTGTATTTAAAGTATCACTCGCAGAAGAATGCGCCCAAGCAAAATTTTGCATCTGTGTTTCTGCATAGGTTTTTGATAACAGTGTTGCTTGTGGGATTTGGACAAAGTCTGGATCTCCTAAGTGTAAAGCCCGTTCGCGATAAGCGCGTCGCATGACTTCCGTGATTAAGTGTACACGATCAAGTTTAGACAGCGTATTCAAGTCATAATTTTCTAGCATATTGAGCATATTAATTAAAACAATGCCTCCTGATGACGGTGGAGGTGAAGCAATGATACGTGCTTGGTGATAGGTACCTATTAAAGGAGATCTTTCCACAATACGGTAGTGCTTTAAATCGGACAAGGTCCAAATGCCTCCATGCTGACGCACACTTTTTACCATGCGTTCGGCCAAAGTGCCCTGATAAAACCCCTCAAAGCCTTCCTTGGCTAGTCGTTTTAAGGTATCGGCCAAATCTGATTGAATTACACGATCACCTTTTTTAGGCAGGTTTTTCTCTTCTTTTAAAAAAATACGAGCGGTTTCTTTATACCTTTGCAGTACGTTTAAGCGCATAGAAGCTAGTTTTAAGTAAATTTTATCGACCTCGAAACCTTCTTTTGCCAATTCAATTGCAGGTTTCAGCAGGCGTTGCAGAGGCAAAGTACCATATTGTTGAGCCAAGTGTACGAAAGCAGCAGGCTGTCCTGGAATGCCCGCTGCTAGTGCCCCGTTAATAGCTTTGTCTCGATCAGGGCGTCCATTAGTTTGATATAATTCTGGTTTAATAGCTGAAGGTGCAGTTTCCCGAGCATCGATCATTGTGTAGCGATCTTTTTCGGCTTGATAGAGTAACCAGAAACCACCTCCACCAATACCGGCGCTGTAGGGTTCTACTACGCCTAGTACAGCCGCAACTGTTATGGCGGCATCAAATGCATTGCCTCCTTGACGTAATACCTCAAGACCTGCTTCAGTGGCTAGTTTGTGAGCGCTGGCAACGGCTGCCTGCTGAGGTTTTTTATTGGGTTTTTCGGGAGATGCGCTAATAAGCTGTATGTTACACAAGCAGAAAATTAAGACAAATAAAGGCCGGCAAAGGTTCTGCATAATAAATAAATCCCTTTTAATTTAAGAGTCTGAGAGTGCGAAGAGTGTGCTAATCGTTAACTTGGTTCATTCGCATGATACATTATTCGATCATTTACAATAGCTTCATTACTTATCTTATACTCAAAAGATTACTAAAATCAACGAACTTCATCGGCCATGGTTTTGTATAATGTTTTTAGCTCTCTTAAAAATATTTCATTTTGGCGTCGACAGCTCTGTAAAGATGTTGGGTAATTGATTATGCAAAATATTTCGTGCTCGTTCCTAAATAATCGGTTCCACGCAAAAAGCCTTTAATGATTGATGTCTGACTGAGTATATAAATAAGCTATGCATGATCGTATAAAACTACCACTGATCTTCGATGTACAGCGTTTACACGCTGACTTAGACTGTTTACGTACGTACCAATGGTTGGACCATTTCGTGACACGTAATTATGAAGGTGAATGGAGCGTTATAATCCTTCGAGGGCCTGCGACCGCAACACACCCTGTCACAATGATGTACTCTGATCCTATGTGTACTGAGTTTGCCGATATGCCTATACTTAAGAGCACACACTACTTTTCAGAAGTGTTACAGACATTTTGCTGTCCTATCGAGGCCGTACGTTTAATGAAACTGTCTGCTGGTTCTCGCATAAAAGAGCATCGGGATTTTGACTTGGATGTTGAGTGTGGCAGTGCGCGTTTGCATATTCCTATTCGAACCAATGATGGTGTAGATTTTCGTCTCAATGGCACTCGAGTGATTTTGCAAGAAGGTGAGTGTTGGTACCTTCGCCTCAGTGATCCACATTCTGTGTATAATCAAGGGTCGACAGATCGAGTCCACTTGGTCATCGATGTAAGGACCAATGAATGGTTGCGTACATTATTATTGAACTGAAAAGGTACAGTCACTTTGTGATGAAACCTATTGATCGTGAAAATCGCATTTTCGTCCTCTAGGGTATGCAAAAATGCGATTTTTTCGCTCATGGCTGGTTCTCATGTAAATTTTGTGTTGGAGTACAGAAATTGGTACCACCTTGCCCAACTTTGATCATAGTTTCATCATCATTACAATAATCTAAACCAACACTTTCATCAGAGTCAGCCTCACGAGTTGTATTAGCAAAGAAAATAGCATCTTCTTCTGAATAATAAAGAGCGAACGTGGCGGATGGATGCGCTGTTATAAATGCCTCTATTTTTTGTATTTGTTCTTGATCGCTTTGGTTCGGAGCGTCTGGTTGTACTAAATCACACTCATTGCTGGGGTGAAAATCATACTTATCATTTAAGCACTTATTCAAACCTGCTGTTTGTACTCCATAACCTTTTCCTTTAATCACAACAGAGGATTGAGTATCATTATGGATTTCGCATGGGTTATTAAGGGTGCAGCTTTCTCCGTCCTCATTTTTTGTATTATAACTTCCAACTATTTTCCCATTTGTTGCTATAATAGGAGAACCAGAAAAGCCACCACTTAGCATCTCGCTACTATTTTTGGTTATGCCTATTGCATTATGAAAAGACCAACGACTTTCTTGAACTTGAGGAACAATATCACTTACTTCACTAGTAAGCCTTTTTGCATGCTGGCTTGAAACAATTTCTATTGAATCTCCTGCTTTAGGGCCTTTAGAACTTAAAATATAAGGAGAAGTACGAAATTGTTCCTTTAATTTTTGATTAGAAATAGACGTCTTAATAACTTGTATATCTGTTCTCTCCATCGTTGCATAAGCTACTTTAACACTTAGTAGCTCGGCAATAATTGCTCCTGTTTTTTCGTCAATCATATAGACATAGTTTTCGATAGGTTTATCGCTATAAGCTACACCTGGATCTAAGAAAGCATAGCAGTGTCCACTTGACAGAGCCATGACCGGATCAGAGGGTAATGGTTCTCTTTTCTCAAGTTGAAAAAAAGACGCAGAACAGCCCTGAGAAGAAATGCTTGCAATTGGTGCTATTCCCTCTTGTCGATCATTTGGTTTGGCTTCATTAGTATCAGTCATGTGTCGAACATATCGCGCTCCAGTAGGAGGAAGGCAACTACTTAAGGCAAGTAAAACAAGTGTTACTTTATAAGTGGTGTTGGCAGCATCACGAAGACTAGGCCATGGTGGCCCACCAGTAGGTCTTCTGGGGCGAACAGCACTTTGTTGAAACATGAGTTTTTCTAGCTTTGATCGATGGGGGTCATGAGATTTAGATCCTGAACTGTAAGGGTTATTTGTTCCTCGGCGAGAATTTTGATGCGATGAATGATAAGATGCAGGGCGATGATAATATTGAGGCATTGTTTATGTTCACAAGGTTTGATTTTTAGTTGTTTATGGCATTTTGTTATCTTTTTTTATCTTGAAAAGATAATCATAGAAAATAGTCGGCAAGATAGGTGTACTATCAACCATCTATTTTCCGTTAAGGAGGCCAGTTTTATCAACAGAAATTGTAACAGTTTTATCTCTCTTTTGTCTGCTTAATATCAGAAAAAGCTTCAGTGAAGGCTTAATTAGTCGCTGGCGCGAAACTAGTTGCTTAAACCTATGCAGCCATCTTTGCTTGCGCCTTCTTTTTGAGCCTTAGAATACAGGAATTTATTTCGTGCTCGTTCCTTAGGCCTGTTGCTATTGCTAATGGTAAATATTGAGAAAATGCTGTGAGCGTTTTGTTCATGGCTATTACCGTAAAAATGTGATTTTTTCGCTCATGGCTGTTCTTCTACGAGTCGTGTGTCATATGAAAATACAGCTTGATAAATAATATCATCGTCTTCTGGTGTCATCGGTGTTAGCATCATCATTTGTTTACCTAATATAGCATTGCTGAATACACCATTAAGACTAAGAAAATGGTTTTGCTTAGGTGTTTTAAAAAATGCTAAAAAGCTTTCTAGATGTTTGTTAGCCGATGTGGCTTTGCCTTCTTTAATGTCAATCAACTCTAACGAGATTTTTTTACCGTTTTCAAGTGTTGCTTCGAACTTAGTGTTCATGGCGGATAGAAAATTGCTTTTTAATGTCATATCTGTCTCTGAGTAATAGGTGGCCTACCTGTTTTTTTATCGAGTTTAGTCACACTCATTAGGTAATACAAATCAGAGATATCTTATCATGTCTGAATTGATTGAATAATAACTTGTATTGATTTTGATACCGCTTCATATTATTTATTTTATTGCATGAATCATTGAGACTGTTAATAAAATATTTGTCTATACTCACTAGTGCAGTTAGTTATAAGTACTATCAGTATGCGTTATGTGTTGTGCCATTAAACGTATTTTATTTTGTATAAAAACGACATAAATTTAAGGAGCATAAAAAATGCCTGATGAAGCTTATCTTGGTGAAATAAAAATGGTGGGATT
Source organism: Pseudomonadales bacterium (assembly GCA_028281605.1). GTDB lineage: Bacteria > Pseudomonadota > Gammaproteobacteria > Pseudomonadales > JANQJO01 > JANQJO01. The sequence continues at coordinate 23,957 of JANQJO010000131.1, read as the reverse complement.
TAATTTTGCACCGCGAGGTTATGCATTTTGTGAAGGACAAATCATGACAATATCCCAAAATACCGCACTTTTTGCATTATTAGGTACGATGTATGGCGGTGATGGTCGTAATACGTTTGCTTTGCCTGATTTTCGAGGTCGGGTGCCTACGTCGTTTGGTAAAGGCCCTGGATTACCTGGTTATGTTCAAGGGGAACATGGTGGCTCTCCGTTTACAACCTTGTTAATACAAAATTTACCGGCTCATACGCATGCGATTGCTACAACGGTTAATAGCTCTGCTTCATTTATTCCTGCAAGCTCTGGTGAGGGTGATTCGGACACACCAGCTCCAGATAAAGTATTGGCAAAAATGTCAAATGGCTTGACTTCGGTAAAAGGTTATACCTCAACAAGACCCGATACGACCTTATCCCCTATTGGTATTGATGCGACTGTTTCAGCTGTTGCAGCTAACACAGGTAATAATACACCCTTTGATAATCAGCAACCTTATTTGGTTGTTAATTTTATAATTTGTATTGATGGGATTTTTCCTTCAAGAAATTAAGATATTTTTTCAAACGTCAAAGACCCTCAATACCTCCTCCCCTGCAAGGGGAGGGCTGGTGGGGTTTCAACGTACTATAAAATCATTTCAACAATAAATTCAATACCTCAACAAGCCTATGTTGAGTTTAGATTTGGAATCCATCATGGATGTGAAGCGCGTTTCTAAATATTTAGCCGTTTTATTTAGTTCATGGCTGCTTTTAAGCTCTTTAGCTATAGCCGCTACCTTTGATTTTGAATCCAATGTTACTGGTGCAGGCACGACAACGGTGACGCATACTGTATCGGGGATTACCATCACCTTAGTGTCAAATAATGATACTTGGCTGAATACCTCAGGGCTGGGAGCGGGTACCAATGTGACCGCAAAAGCTTTATACAGTAATAATGCGACAGGGATGTCGCTTGTTACTGTCTCTTTTAACTCTGCAGTTGATATTACCAGTTTAGTGGTCAGTGATTTTTCCTGTTCTTTTGCTGCAGGTGGGGGAGCGTACGTACAGTTTGCCGTCACCGATGGCAGTGGTAATGCCACCGTACAAGAAACGAGTCTTTTAGGCGGCAATTCCGTTGGGGTTGTGACGACGCTTAACTGGACCAATGTGACGTCATTTAATATCACTCAAGTCGGTTCCAGTTGTGGAGCGGTTTTTACGCCGATCCTTGATACGATCATCTTTACCGCCTCTTCTTCACCACCTGCGGTTACCTCTGCTACCTATGATCAAAGTACTGGTGCTTTGGTGGTGACAGGTACTGACTTTGAAGCGAAAGCCGGTGCTCTCAATGATGTAGATGTATCAAAGCTGACTTTAACAGGAGAAGGAGCTGATACTTATACATTGTCAACATCGTCTGATGTTGAAATTAGCAGTGCGACCGAATTTACAGTCACTTTGACAGGCGCTGATAAAACCGCTGTTGACGGTTTACTGAATAAAAACGGTACCAGCTCTGATGGTAGCACAACGTATAATCTTGCTGCTGCCGATGATTTTATTGCCAATGTGACCAGCGGTGACACCGCTGATGCAACCAATGCCGTAACCGTCAGTAATGTTTCTGCTCCCACTGTAACCTCCGCTACTTATGATGCCAATACCGGTAGTTTAGTGGTGACGGGTACACGTTTAGTCAATAAAGACGGGGCTACCAATGACGTTGATGTGTCAACATTAACGTTAACGGGTGATTCAGGCAACACCTATACGCTTACCTCTACTGATGTAGAGATTACCTCGGCTACAGCCTTTACAGTGACCTTAAACAGTACCGATAAAATTAATATTAATGGCTTATTAAATAAAAATGGCCTCACCTCTGATAGCGGTACGACCTATAACTTAGCCGCAGCCGATAACTGGATGACAGGTGCAGCCGCAACGACCGATATTGCCGATACAACGAGTAATGGCATTACTGTCAGTAATGTTACAGCCCCTGCTATTACCTCAGCAACGTATGATGCCAGCACTGGTGCGTTAGTGGTGACAGGTACCAATTTTGTTAAAGAGAATGGTGTCACCAATGATGTCGATGTATCGACGCTTACACTCACAGGTGATGCCGGTGCGACTTATACTTTGACGACAACGGATGTGGAAATCACCTCAGCGACAGAATTTACAGTGACCTTAAGCAGTACCGACAAAACTAACATCAATGGTCTATTGAATAAAGACGGTACCAGTTCGGATGATAGTACGACCTACAATTTAGCTGCAGCCGATAACTGGATGCCAGGTGCAGCGGCCACAACTGATATTGCCGATGCGACCAATGGTATTACCGTCAGTAATGTCGCCGCTCCCGCTATTACATCGGCGACGTATAACGCTAGTACTGGGGCTTTAGTGGTGACAGGTACCAATTTTGTTAACGAAAATGGTGCGACGAATGATGTTGATGTTTCAACACTGACTTTAACGGGAGAGGGCGGTGCTACCTATACCTTAACGACCAGTGATGTAGAAGTTACCTCGGGGACAGAGTTTACAGTCACACTGAACAGCACCGATAAAGTGGTTGTTAATGGCTTATTAAATAAAAATGGCACCATATCCGATGACAGTACAACCTATAATTTGGCCGCTGCGGACAATTGGATGGCCGGTAGCGCGGCGACAACGAATATTGCCGATACCACAGGTAATGGTATTACTGTCAGCAGTGTTTCAGCCCCTACAGTAACTTCTGCCACCTACGATGCCAATACCGGTGCCTTGGTGGTCACCGGTACGAATTTTGTGAGTCGATCGGGTACAACCAATGATGTAGACGTATCAACATTGACCTTAACCGGTGAAACGGGAGGAACGTATACTTTAACGACCAGCGATGTAGAGATTACTTCAGAAACAGCGTTTACGATTACCTTAAATAGCACTGATAAACTCAACATTAATGGTTTGCTGAATAAAGACGGTACTTCATCGGGTGATAGTACGACCTATAACTTGGCTGCGGCCGATAACTGGATGGCCGGTAGCGCTGCGTCGACCAATATTGCTGATACTACCAGTAATGGTATTACCGTCAGTAATGTCGCTGTACCTACAGTGACTTCAGCCACCTATGATGCCAGTACCGGTGACTTGGTAGTGACGGGAACGAACTTTGTGAGTAAATCCGGTGCGACCAACGATGTCGATGTATCGACGTTAACCTTAACCGGCGATGCAGGCGCTACCTATACCTTAACCAGCAGTGATGTAGAAATCACGTCAGCGACCGCTTTTACCGTGACTTTAAGTAGTACGGATAAGACCAATATTAATGGCTTATTAAATAAAGATGGTTTAACGTCAGATGCAGGTACCACCTATAACTTAGCGGCCGCCGATAACTGGATGGCAGGTAGTGCAGCAGCCACCGATATTGCTGATGCAACCAGTAATGCGATTACCGTGAGTAATGTGACAGCACCAGCGATTACATCAGCGACGTATAATGCTGGTACCGGTGCGTTAGTAGTAACCGGTACGAACTTTGTGAATGAAAATGGTTCAACCAATGATGTCGATATATCGACGTTAACCTTAACCGGTGATGGAGGAGCAACCTATACATTAACGACAACGGATGTGGAAATCACTTCAGCGACGGCTTTTACGGTGACCTTAAGCAGTACTGATCTGACTAACATTAATGGCTTATTAAATAAAAACGGCACCAGTTCAGATGATTCAACCACCTACAATTTAGCCGCAGCGGATAACTGGATGCCCGGTGCAGCGGCCACGACCGATATTGCCGATGCCACTAATGCGATAACCGTCAGCAACGTGACAGCGCCTGCGATTATATCAGCGACTTATGATGTTAGTACCGGCGCTTTGGCGGTCACGGGTACGAACTTTGTCAATGAAAATGGTTCAACCAATGATGTGGATGTATCGACATTGACGGTAACCGGAGAAGGTGGAGGTACGTATACCTTAACGACCAGTGATGTTGAGATTACTTCAGCGATCGCTTTTAGTATTACGCTCAGCAGTACGGATGCATTGGCTGTGAATGGTTTGCTGAATAAAAACGGTACCAGCTCAGATGACTCAACCACCTATAATTTAGCCGCAGCGGATAATTGGATGCCAGGTGCTGCTGCGACGACTGATATTGCCGATGCCACCAACGCCATTACAGTCAGTAATGTGGCTGCGCCTACGGTCACTTCAGCGACTTATGATGCCAGTACCGGTGTTTTAGCGGTGACGGGCACAAATTTTGTCAGTAAAGCCGGTGCCACCAACGATGTTGATGTTTCAACCTTAACTTTAACGGGTGAGGGAAGCGGTACCTATACCTTAACCAGTACTACTGACGTTGAAGTGAGTTCAGCGACTGCATTTAGTGTCACGCTCAATAGCACCGATAAACTCAATGTGAATAGTTTGCTGAACAAAAATGGCACCAGCTCAGGTGACTCGACGACCTATAATTTAGCGGCAGCCGATAACTGGATGCAAGGCGCAGCAGCCACAACAAATATTGCCGATACCAGCGGTAATGGAGTAACGGTGAGTAATGTGGCTGCACCGACCATCACATCGGCGACTTATGATGCCAGTACCGGTGCTTTAGTTGTCACCGGAACAAACCTGGTCAACAAAGCCGGTGCCACCAACGACGTTGATGTATCGACTTTGACGATAACCGGTGATGGAGACGCTACCTATACGCTGACAACGACGGATGTCGAGATCAGCTCAGCGACAGCGTTTACAGTGACCTTGAACAGTACCGATCTGACGAATATTAATGGCTTGTTGAATAAAGACGGCACCAGCTCTGATGGTGGAACCACGTATAATCTAGCCGCAGCCGATAACTGGATGACAGGCTCTGCGACGGCAACAGATATTGCCGATACAACCGGTAACGGCATTACTGTCAGTAATGTAGCAGCGCCTGCAATCACATCGGCCACTTATAATGCCGGTACCGGTGCTTTAGTGGTAACCGGTACACGTTTTGTTAATGAAAATGGTGCTACCAATGATGTCGATGTATCGACATTAACTTTAACCGGTGATGGAGGTGCGACCTATGCCTTAACGACAACGGATGTTGAAATCACCTCAGCGACAGCCTTTACAGTCACTTTGAACAGTACCGATCTGACCCATATTAATGGCTTACTGAATAAGGTAGGTACGAGTTCCGATGATGGTACTAGTTATAATTTGGCTGCAGCGGATAATTGGATGGCCGGTAGCGCTGCGACGACCGATATAGCCGATACTACAGGCAATGCGATCACCGTCAGTAACGTCACTGCACCGACTATTACATCTGCGACGTACAATGCAGGTACCGGTGTCTTCGTGGTGACCGGTACGAACTTTGTGAATGAAGACGGTGCCACCAATGATGTCGATGTCTCAACGCTTACAGTAACCGGTGATGCGAGTGCGACCTATACCTTAACGACAATAGACGTAGAAATCACTTCAGCGACAGCGTTTACAGTGACCTTAAACAGTACGGATCTAACTAACGTGAATGGTTTACTGAATAAAGTAGGCACGAGTTCCGATGATGCCACGACCTATAATCTGGCGGCAGCGGATAATTGGATGCCGGGCGCTGCTGCGACAACCGATATAGCCGATACGACAGGCAATGCGATCACCGTTAGTAATGTCACAGCACCAACGATTACATCAAGCACCTATGATGCAACCACAGGCGTTTTAGTCATTACCGGAACGAATTTTGTGAATGAAAGTGGCGCGACCAATGACGTCGATGTTTCAACATTAACACTAACCGGTGAAGCCAGCGGTACTTATACTTTAATGACAACCACGGATGTTGAAATTACTTCAGCGACCAGTATCAGTATTACATTGAACGCCACCGACAAAACCGGTGTGAATAACCTACTGAATAAAAACGGTACTAGCGCTAATGATGCGACAACCTACAATTTAGCGGCAGCCGATAATTGGATGGCCGGTAGCGCAGCAACGACCAACATTGCTGATGCGAGTAACAGTGTGACCGTGAGCAATGTGCCTGTAGCGGTAATTACTTCAGCGACCTACGATGCCAGCACCGGTAACTTAGTGGTCACAGGTACCAACTTTGTTGCTAAATCAGGGGCTGCGAACGATGTTGACGTATCCACCTTCACCTTAACAGGTGAGGGTAATGCGAGCTACACCCTCACCAGTACAACTGATATTGAAATTACCAGCAGTACTGCATTTACAGTGACCTTAAGCGGTAGTGATAAAACCCATGTTGACGGCTTACTGAATAAAAATGGTAGCAGTGCCGATGACTCGACCAGTTATAATCTGGCTGCGGCCGATGATTTCATGGCAAATATCACAGCCGGTGATACCAGTGATGCAAGCAATGCAGTCACCGTCAGTAATGTCGCAGCAGCGAGTATTACATCAGCGACTTATGATGCCAGCACAGGCAGTTTAGTGCTAACAGGCAGTCGTTTTGTCAGTCAGTCCGGCAGTGCTAATGATCTGGATGTGTCAACATTGACGCTAACAGGTGAGAGTGCTGCAACATATACCTTAACCAGCACAGATGTGGATATTACATCTGCAAGCAGTGCAACGATTACCCTGAACAGCACCGACCTGACCCAAATTAATGGTTTACTGAATAAAAATGGCACGAGTTCTGATGGCGGTACTGCATATAACCTAGCAGCAGCGGATAACTGGATGCCAGGCGTGGCAGCAACGACCAACAGTGCTGATGCCAGCAATGCGATCACCGTCAGTAATGTCGCAGCACCTGCGATAACCTCTGCAACGTATAATGCCAATACCGGTGCTTTAGTGGTAACGGGAACAGGTTTTGTCAACCAGCCTGGTAGCAGTAATGATGTTGATGTGTCCAAGCTCACCTTAACCGGTGAAGGTGCGACTACCTATACCTTAACGACAACGGATGTAGATATCACCTCAGCGACTGCTTTTACCGTCACTTTAAACAGTACCGATTTAACCGCCGTCAATGGTTTACTCAATAAAAACGGTACCAGCTCTGATGGCGGTACGGCTTATAATTTAGCCGCAGCAGACAACTGGATGGCCGCCGCAGCTGCAACAAGCAATATTGCTGATGCAAGCAATACCGTTACGGTGAGTGCTGTGAGTGCACCGGCTCTCAGTTCTGCGACCTATGACGCCAATACCGGGGTATTAACAGTGACTGCCACCGCTTTAGTTAACCAAGCCGGTAGTGCAAACGATGTAGATGTGTCTACATTGACGATTACAGGAGAAGGTGCGGCTACCTACACCTTAACCAGTACCGATGTCGAGATCAGTTCTGCGACAGCCTTTTCTATTACGCTTAATAGTACCGACAAAAATGCCGTTAACGGCTTATTAAATAAAAATGGTACGAGTTCTGATGGAGGTACGACGTATAACTTAGCGGCAGCCGATAATTGGATGGCCGCTGCGGCTGCGACGACCGATATTGCCGATGCGACGAATGCCATTACCGTCAGTAATGTCGCAGCACCGACCATCAGTTCTGCGAGCTATAACGCAGGTACTGGTGTATTGACGGTGTCAGGCAGTCATTTTGTTAACAAATCAGGAGCGACGAACGACGTTGATGTATCGACCTTTACCCTAACAGGGGAAGGCGGTAACACCTATGCTTTAACCAGCACGGATGTTGAGATTAGCTCTAATACAGCTTTCAGTATTACCTTAAATGCCACGGATGCAATCAATGTCAATGGCTTACTCAATAAAGACGGTACTAGCTCTGATGATGGAACCACGTATAATTTAGCCGCAGCCGATAACTGGATGACAGGCAGTGCGGCGACCACCGATATTGCGGATAGCACTAACGCGATTACTGTCAGCAATGTAACGGCACCGACTATTACTTCAGCGAGCTATGATGCCAGTACCGGTCTTCTCGTGGTGACGGCTACCGGTTTGGCCAGTCAGCCAGGTGCGACTAACGATATCGATGTATCCATGTTAACCGTCACCGGTGATGCTTCGGCAAGCTATACCTTAACCAGCCCAGATGTAGAGATTAGCTCAGCAACGGCTTTTACCGTTACTTTAAACAGTACCGATAGTCTCGCTGTTAACGGCTTACTGAATAAAAACGGTACGAGCTCAGACGACGGTACAACCTATAACCTAGCGGCTGCGGATAACTGGATGGCCGCAGCGGCAACAACAACGGATATTGCTGATACGACCAGTAATGCGATTACCGTCAGCAATGTGACTGCACCCACAGTGACGTCAGCCACGTATGATGCGAGCACCGGTGCTTTAGTGGTGACAGGTACGCACTTTGTAAATAAAAGCGGTGCAGGTAACGACGTGGATGTGTCGCTACTTACCTTGACAGGCGAAGGGAGTGCTGCTTACACCTTAACCAGTAGTGATGTTGAAGTCACCTCAGCCACCGCTTTTACTGTCACAGTCAATAGCACCGATCGTATCAATATAAATGGTTTGCTCAACAAAGACGGTACAGCTTCTGACGACAGCACTACGTATAATCTAGCGGCAGCGGATAATTGGATGGCAGGCAGCGCGGCGACCACCGATAGTGCGGATACCACCAATGCACTGACGGTCAGCAATGTGACTGCACCGACGGTGACCTCAGCCACCTATGATACCAGTACAGCGGTGCTAGTGGTGACAGGCACACACTTTGTTAAGAAATCAGGTGCGACCAATGATGTTGATATCTCACAGCTGACTTTGAGCGGTGAAGGCAGTGCCACGTACACCTTAACCAGTACTGATGTAGAAATCACGTCGGCCACTCAATTTAGTGTCACCTTAAACACGACCGATAAGCTGAATGTCAATGGCTTACTGAATAAAAACGGCACGAGTGCTGATGATGCTACGGTTTACAACTTAGCCGCAGCGGATAACTGGATGGCTGCCGCTGCTGCAAGTACCGATATTGCTGATACCAGCAGTAATGCAATTACAGTCAGTAACGTCGTCGCGCCCAGTGTGACTTCGATCACTTATGATGCCAGTACCGGCACGGTTGTGGTCACCGGTACACGTTTTGTTAAAAAACCCGGCAGTGCTAATGACGTTGATGTTTCTTTACTGAGTTTTGTCGGTGAAGGTGGAGCCAGTTATACGCTAACGGATACCAGTGATGTAGAAATTACTTCAGAAACCTCATTTACCTTGACATTAAGTGCGACAGATAAATTGAATGTTGAAAGCGTCTTGAATGCCAATGGTACCGTATCTGATGGTAATACCACGTATAATTTAGTGGCAGCCGATAACTGGATGGCAGGCGCAGCGGCAACAACGGATACGGCTGATACGACGGCTAATGCTGTGACCGTCAGTAATATCGGTACTCCCACCCTGACATCAGCGACCTATGATGCCAGTACTGGAGTCTTAGTGGTTACCGCGACTCATCTTGTCAGTAAAGCCGGCGCGAGTGATATTGACGTTTCGCAATTGACTTTAACCGGTCAAGCCGGTGACAGTTACACCTTGACCAGTGCCGATGTTGAAATCAGCTCGGCTACAAGCTTTTCAGTCACCTTGAATAGCAGTGATCTCACCCAGATCAACGGCTTACTCAATAAAAATGGTACCAGCGCTGATGATGCCACGAGCTACAACTTAGCCGCAGCAGATAATTGGTTAACGGGTGCAGCCGTATCAACCAATATTGCCGATGCCAGTAATGCAATTACCGTCAGCAATGTGACGGTACCCACCGTGACGTCAGCGACCTATGATGTCAGCACCGGTATCTTGCTTGTGACAGGCTTAAATTTTGTCAATAAAACCGGTACCGGTAATGATGTTGATGTATCAATGCTCAGCGTTACCGGTGAAGGCAGTGACGCTTACACCTTAACAAGTTCAGATGTTGAAATCAGTTCAGCCACAAGTTTTTCAGTCACCTTGAATAGCAGTGATCTCACTCAGGTCAACGGCTTACTCAATAAAAACGGTACTAGCGCCGATGATGGAACCACGTATAATTTAGCCGCAGCCGATAACTGGATGGCTGGCAGTGCTGAAACGACGGATAGTGCCGATACCACAGCCAATGGGATTACCGTTAGCAATGTAGCGGTGCCAACACTGACTTCAGCGACCTATGATACCAGTACAGGTGTGCTAGCGATAACAGGTACGAACTTTGTTAATAAAGCGGGCAGTGCGAATGATCTTGATGTGTCATTATTAACGATAACCGGCGAAGGAGGCAATACCTATACCTTAACCTCAACGGACGTCGATATCAGTTCAGCAAGCAGTGTCTCTGTGACCTTAAACAGTATTGATCAGCTAAACCTGAATGGCCTACTGAATAAAGACGGCACAAGCGCTGATGATGCCACTACGTATAATCTAGCCGCAGCGGATAACTGGATGGTCGGCAGTGCGGCAAGCACGGATATCGCTGATACCACAGCAAATAGTGTGACAGTCAGTAACGTCGTATCACCCAGCATTAGTGCGATGACTTACGATGCCAGTACCGGTACCATGGTGGTGACAGGCAGTGGTTTCGTTAAAAAGCCAGGTAGTGCGAATGATGTTGACGTGTCTTTATTGACCGTGGTTGGGGAAGGCGGAGATACCTATACGCTGACGGATACCCTTGACGTTGAAGTGACCTCAAATACCAGTTTTACTGTTCAATTAAGCGCAAACGATAAATTAACCGTTGATAGTCTTTTGAATACCAATGGTACCGCATCAGACGGCAGTACGACCTATAACTTACAAGCCGCAGATAACTGGATGACCGGTAGTGCAGCAACGACCGATATAGCCGATACTTCCGCAAATACTATTACCGTGAGTGGTACCAGTGCTGCTGTGATTACATCAGCGACCTATGATGCCACAACAGGCGTGTGGGTCGTCACAGGTAGCCATTTTGTCAGTAAAGTGGGGGCGAGTGATATTGATGTATCGCAATTCACGGTAACCGGTGAAGGCAGTAACGACTATACCTTGACCAGTGCCGATGTTGAAATCAGTTCAGCCACAAGCTTTAGCATCACACTCAATAGCACGGATAAAATAAACATCAACGGCTTATTGAATAAGGACGGTACACTCTCGGATGATGCGACTACTTATAATTTAGCGGCAGCTGATAACTGGTTAACGGGCAGTGCCACAAGCAGCGATATTACTGATGCCAGTAATGCTGTCACGGTCAGCAATGTGTCAGTGCCTAGCCTCAGTTCAGCGACTTTTGATGCCAGTACCGGCGTGCTAACGGTGACAGGCTCAGGTTTCAGTCACAAACCCGGTAGTAATAATGATATTGACATCTCCCTAGTCACGATGACCGGATCAGGTGCTGAGACCTACACCTTAACCAGTGGTGATGTTGACATTAGTTCAGAAACACAGTGGGCTGTTACTTTGAGCAGTACCGACTTAGTGCATGTCAATGGCTTGTTAAATAAAAACGGCGTACAGGCTGATGATAGTACGGTCTATAATTTGGCGGCAGCGGATAACTGGTTAACATCAGCGGCGAGCAGTACCGATATTGCCGATACCAGCAGTAATGCGATCACCGTGAGCAACGTCACTGCACCAACGGTCAGTTCAGCCACTTATAATGCCCATACAGCGGTTTTAGTCGTCACGGCAACACATCTTGTGGCAAAAAGCGGTACTGCCAATGATATTGATGTGTCCAAACTGACACTCACCGGTCAAGGTGGGGGTACGTATACCTTAACCAGCTCAGATGTTGAAGTGAGTTCAGCGACGAGTTTTAGTATCACCTTAAACAGCACGGACCAGGCACAAGTTAACGCCTTACTGAATCATGACGGTAGTGGCAGTAATGGTACGCAATCCATAGACGGCACAATCTACAATATAGCGTTTGCCGATGACTGGTTAGTGGCTGCGGCAACATCCACAGATATTGCGGATACCACCAATGCTGTGACGGTCAGTCAGATTAATGATGCCCCTGTTAATACAGTACCCAGTGGTCAAGTGATGCTTGAAGACGGTCGCTTAGTGTTTTCAACAGGCAATAGTAATGCATTGACTGTTGCTGATGAAGAAGCCAGTACGGTACAGTTAACTCTTAACGTGAGTCATGGAACGCTGACTTTAGCCAGTAGCAGTGGTCTTACGTTTAGTAGTGGTGATGGTAGCAGTGATGCAAGTATGACGTTCAGTGGCAGCACTGCAGCCGTGAATACAGCGATGAATGGTTTAAGCTATGCGCCTACGGCGAATAGCAGCAGTGCTGCGACATTAACGCTGATTACTTCAGACTTAGGTGCTTCAGGTGCCGGTGGTACGCTCACTGATACGGATACAGTGACTATTACAGTAACGGCAGTCAATGATGCACCCATTATTACCAGTACGGCGGGCACGACAGCCACCGAGGATACCTTATATACCTACACGGCCTCAGTGACTGATGTGGATGATGCCAATGATGGTGTGAATTTGACTTGGTCTTTGAGTAATGCACCGACTGGTATGAGCGTTTCAAACACCGGTGTTGTGACGTGGACACCGACAGAAGGGGTGAGCACCTCCGGTGCCGTCACCTTAAGTGTGGGCGATGGCCATGAAGATGGTGCTGTGGATGCGACGGAACTGTTTACTATCGCTGTCACAGCTGTCAATGATGCACCGACGGTGACAGGACAAAATATCGTAACCGATGAAGACAATGCCGTAAATATTACCTTAAGCGGTCATGATGTCGATAGCGGTGATACCTTGACTTACCGTGTTGTGACAGCACCGACGCAAGGGACTTTAAGTGGTACGGCACCTGATTTAACCTATACACCGAATGCGCATTACAACGGCAGTGATCACTTTACGTTTGTGGCGAACGATGGCACCGTTGACTCAAGTGCTGCGACGGTTGCTATTACAGTGACGGCAGTGAATGACGCCCCTGTTGCTGTGGCAGACAGCGCCAGTGTTGATGAAGATGCCGCTGTCGTTATTGCTGTACTGAGTAATGACAGTGATGTTGAAAACCTGATTAATGCTGCCAGTGTTGTCATGACCCAACAACCTAGCCACGGTAGCTTATCGCTCAATACGGCCTCCGGTGCTGTCACCTATACGCCTGATGCGGATTATCATGGCAATGATAGCTTTATCTACCAAGTTCAAGACACCGCTGGTTTAGCTTCCAATACGGCCACAGTGAGCTTGACCGTGAATCCTGTGAATGATGCGCCTGTGGGTCAGAGTGATGTGGCGAATACCGATGAGGATACGCCGGTCATCATTGATGTACTCAGTAATGATACCGATATTGACGATGCTAGCTTAGCGCTTGCGTCACTGACTATACACACGCCACCGCAACAAGGTACGGCGAGCATTGTCGATGGAAAAATCACGTATCAACCGGCATTGAACTACAGTGGTAGTGATCAACTGCTTTACACCGTCAAAGATGCCAGTGGATTGTCAACCAATCCAACCACTGTGCTCATCAATATTGCTTCCGTGAATGATGCTCCCTTGGCGGTTAATGATGAGGTGACGACACAAGAAGACACCGCTGTTGTTATAGCGTTGACGGACAATGATAGTGATATGGATGGCAGTATTGATGTCAGTACGCTCGTTTTAGTTCAGCCAGCTCAGCAGGGCAGTGTCAGTATTGACACCAGTACGGGTCATGCTACCTATACGCCCAATGCCAATGTTGTCGGTGTTGATACCTTCAGTTATGTGCTTAAAGATAATGAAGACGCTTTATCCAATGAAGCGACCGTGACGGTGACCGTAGAAGCGGTCAATGATGCGCCTCGTGCTGAAGATGATGCGGTTGTCCTGCTTGAAGACGTAGCCACGTTGATTAATGTGTTAGAAAATGACAGTGATGTGGATAGTACGCTTGTTGCTTCATCAGTGGTTGTCACTGTAGCGCCAACATCGGGTAGCACGAGTGTTGACAGCAGTACGGGTCATATTACCTATACGCCAGGCACGGACTTTAACGGCAATGATCATTTCGTGTATCAAGTCAGTGATGATCAAGGTCTGACTGATACAGCTACAGTGACAGTAGGCGTTACAGCCGTGAATGATGCACCGATAGCGGTTAATGATCAACTGCTTGTTGATGAAGGCGCTCAAGTGAGCACCAATGTCTTAAGCAATGACTCTGATCCTGACAATGATACCTTGACGCTGGTGTTGGTTGATACCGTGGCGCATGGCGACTTAACGATTAATGATAATGGTGATATCACCTACATTCATGATGGCAGTGAAACCTTGCAAGACCGTTTTACCTATAAAGCCAATGATGGTCAACTGGATTCCCAGCTGGCAACGGTGAGTTTATTTATCAATGCGAGTAATGACCGCCCGAATGCACAGGCTCAAAACTTAACGGTGGATGAAGATGGACGCTTAGCGATCACGCTACAAGGCAGTGATGCTGAAGGAGGACCTTTAAGTTTTACGATTACAGTGCAACCTGATCACGGTTCACTGTTGGGTAGCCTACCTGATCTAACCTATATACCGAATCTTAACTTTAACGGTAATGACCGTTTCAGCTTTACTGTCAGTGACGGTGAACAGACTTCGTCTGAAGCGGTAGTCAGTCTGACGGTATTGCCAAAAAATGATGCTCCACTGCTTGATAACCAGACTTTGAATGTGATTGATGACGGCAATGCAATCGTCGTGGATGTACTCGCCAGTGGTGTCAGCGATGAAGACGGTGATACGGTGACCTTACTGAGTGCGCGTTCAGACTTTGGCTCTGTCTTGATTGTTGATAATCAAATTAGCTTTACACCTCATGAAGGTGTGACCGGTTCAGTCGATATCAATTATGTTGCGACCGATAATGCCGGTGGCTTTACGGATGCGACGTTAACATTAGTGATAGAGAATCAAGCTGCGCCGACCTTGACAGTGCCTGCATCGGTAGAAGTCAATGCAACGGGTTTATATACGCCGGTAGACATTGGGGTTGCGGAAGCTGTTGATGCTGAAGGTAAGCCATTGCCGGTTAATTTGCTCAATGGTAATACTTTATTTGAACCAGGTATTAATGTAGCGACCTGGGAAGCTATTGATGAACAAGGTCTACGCAGCGTAGCGACGCAGCAAGTAAGCGTTAAGCCTTTAATCACCTTCGAGAAAGATCAAACGGTTTTAGAAGGGCAATCGGTTCAGGTGCAAGTGTACTTAAACGGTGTTTCACCCGAATATCCGCTGACTTTGGCATATACCGTCAGTGGTACAGCCGATAGCAGTGATCATGACTTGGTAGACGGCGTCATTGTGATCGATGAAGGTGTCGAAGGGACACTGAATGTTGATACCTTTGAGGACCGTGTAGCGGATAGTTTAGAGACGATTGTGATTACCTTAAGTGATACTTTTGAGGATGAAGCAATTAACTTAGGCAGTAAATCGGTGCATACGATTACTTTAGCTGAAGACAATATTCAACCTGAAGTGACTGTCACGGTTGAGCAAGATGCTGAGCAACGTTTAACGGTTGCGCAAGATGGCGGTAACGTATTATTGAGTACTGCGATTGAAGACCCCAACCCTGATGATAGTCATCATTATGTTTGGAGTGTAATTAAAGGTATTTTGTCTGATGAAGATGCTGATGATACCACCTTTACGTTTAACCCGGAATTCGTGGACAGTGGACTTTATGTGATTCGGGTGGAGGTGAGTGATGACGGTGACCCTGTACTCAGTGATCGTGTTGATGTGTATATTGAAGTCATTGAAACCTTGACACCTCTCAGTGAAGCGTTAGACAGTGACAATGACCAAATTCCAGATGCATTAGAAGGGCATGGTGACAGTGATAAAGACGGTATTCCCGATTATTTAGATGCACGTTCGGAGTGTAATGTTTTACCTGAGCAAGTCATCGATCAAGATACTTTTCAGATTGAAGGTGAGCCTGGTGTGTGTTTGAGAAAAGGTGCGTTTACCGTTAACAATCAGACTCAAGGGGTACAGATTACTGAAGAAGATATTGAGGTGTTGGAGGGCATTACATTAGATGAAGAGTATACCAATGTAGGAGGGATTTTTGACTACATAGCGATAGGTTTACCAGATGAAGGGCAGACGTATGAGATTGTCATGCCGCAACGTCGTGTGATACCGGTGAATGGCGTGTATCGTAAATTTATTGAAGGTATCGGTTGGATGGACTTTGTTGAGGATGAGAAAAACAGCGTCTCATCTGCGCCCGGTGTAGAAGGTTTTTGCCCACCGCCAGGGGGAGATGTCTGGGAGTTAGGTTTGATAGCGGGTTATTGGTGTGTGCAGCTGAGTATAGAAGACGGTGGTCCTAATGATTCGGATGGTGTTGCCAATGGCACCATTGTTGATCCGGGTGGCGTGAGTGCACGTGAAGTGATTAATATGCCGGTGGCTGTTGATGATGTTGTTGAAGTAGCGATGGGGGTAGCGGTGTTGATTGACGTATTGGCCAATGATACTGATGCTGATCAGGATGTTTTGAGTGTACAGTCAGCCAGTGCTTTGTTTGGTATGGTCACTATTGAGAGTGATGGGCGTTTGAATTATGTATCGAGTCAAGGTTTTATTGGTACCGATACGATTAGTTATACGGTCATTGATGGGCAAGGGGGATCGGATACTGGGGAAGTCAGTGTGACTGTGACGGCGGAGCAAGAAGTTGTTGTGGATATCGATGGTGGTGGTAGTATTTCGCTATTTGGATTGTTGTTGCTGTGTGTTGCTTGTGTGTTGAGGCATGGCATTAATGTTTGGAATGTTTGGGGTAGGTCTGTATTGGGGGTGTTGGTTGTTGTTTTAGCTGTGGGCAGTGCAGTGACGCGAGCGGATGAGCAGGGTTGGGTATCGGAAGTTGTGTTAGATCAGGATTTGGAAGAGGCTTTAGAGGGTGAAGCGTATGATGCGTTAGTGGGTGAGCAGGCACTGGTGCCTGTTGAGCGTCGTAGCCGTGGGCATGGGCGTGGGGGGTTGTTGTTAGATGGGTATGTCGGCACGCGGTTTGGGTTTTCTTACGGTGAAGGGAGTGCTGGGGATATTAATCAGGATTTGATGGATGCAGGGTTGACGGCAGTCGTGAGTGATTTTGATGACAGTGATGTCGCGTTTAGTTTTTTTGTGGGTATGCAGGTGACGAAGTATTGGAGTATGGAGTTGGGGTATTTAGATTTGGGGGAGTATAGTTTGCGGGTTGAAGGTCAGGCTCAGGATGTTGATGCGTTTGTTGATGCAGTGGAGGAAGTGCATCCAGAATCAGGGAGGGGCTTGTTTATGGCGGGTAATTATGTGAGGTATGTTGGTAAGAAGACTTCTTTGCAAGGGCGTTTGGGGTTGTTTAATTGGCGTGGGCGTTATGATGGAAAGGTACTTGATGATGAGCGTGAGGGCAGGGATCGTGATAGTGGGATAGATGTGACGTTTGGTTTGGGGGTGAATTATGATTTGGATGAAAGTGTGAGGGTTGGATTGTTGTGGGAGCGGTTTGGGTTTGATGAGTATGATGTGGATTTTGTGGGGGTTGGGATTGTGTATGGTTTTGGGGGGATTTTTGGGAGGTGAGGGGGGTGAGTGTCGTGAAGAGTGGTATTTTTTGTAAATGTTAAAGTTTTTAAGAATTAATTTATAAATCAATAATGGGGTATAGGTTTGTCTGAAAATTATGATACTTGTCGTTATGGCAGGATATTTTATGGGGTTATTACCTGTCGTAATGATGTATATCGATGATATCAGGGAATATCTGGTTGTGCTGACAAGTATTCAAATGTTATTCGACAAAGGCCGATTCCACGGTGATAGTCAATGCATCTTGAAGAAAAAAGCATCGAAATTCGCTCCATGCTTCGAGCAAATCGGCTGAGCACAATGCTGCGGCACAAAACTTTGTCGTTAATTCGCGTGCTAAAAAAGACAACTGATCTTCCGCAGCCAATCGAGGCTCACCCCATAGGATTCGTTGACGTTAAGATTCATGAGTACTCTGATCGGGGATCATTGCATTTGCATATATGGGATTCTAATAAAAAGCAGCGTAGCAACCTCATTCACACTCATACATTCGATTTCATTAGTTATGTGTTTTGGGGGTGGATAGAACACACTGAATATGCCTCGGTGGAATCGCTCAAACCGACTCATTCGGTGTTCAATGCCACCTATCAAGATGAAAAGGACGAAAGATTTTTTGAAAAGACATCCTATCGATGTGTTGTTGATAAAATTTCGACTAGAAAAGTTGAGAACAATGAACGATATCGCCTTCCAAAGAACCACTATCATCGTGTATCCGCTGTATCGCCTAGATGTGTAACTTTATTTCTTAAAGAGCCTATGACCTCGACTGGTCTACCTTCTAAAGTTCTAATCAGACTTGATGGAAGCAAGCAGTATTGCAGAAAATCGGCTTACTACTCAAAAAACCAACTTGATACTTTTCTAACTCAAACTTTGGCTTGCATCGAAAAGGGTAAATGAAATGCGTAAGAACTCAGATAACAACCCAACCCTGCTTGGCACGCTCTACCAACTGTATGTCAATAAGCTTGGCCTTTTGCTCCTTGTACTTGTAATCATCTCTGGTTTGCTGTTCTTTTTCGGAGCCAGAGATAAGGATTCGATTCAGGGGGTAATTTTCATTGCAGTTGGTGGCAGTTTGCTGGCGTCAGCTGTGTTTTCGGTCTTGTATATCTTCATTACGAACATAAACAACTATGACCTGATTCAAGGTTTAATTCAGGATGAGAATAAATCAGCTCGACTCGCTGTAACCTCTGACATACGCTCACTTTTCCCTGAATACATGCCGACCGCTATTTATAGCGCAACGAAATCAATGAAGTCCGAGTTCAATTTTGATATAACCGATTCCTGTGAATCATCGCACAGCTATACATTTAAGGGGTTTTCTGGAAAGTTTGTTCCTATAAGAATAAAAAACTCAAAAAATTCCTTTACTAATGTTCGCCTGATACTAGCGAATCCCAGTGACACCAGCTCTTTTTACGTCACTGTTCGGCATATGATGAGCTCACAAAATCAAAAAAGTAACGGTGACTACGAAAAGGTTCAGAAGGACATAGTTTCGGACATCTTCACCTGCATTATTGGTTTGTATCAATACTGCCGTTTTTACTGCTCAAGTTGCAAAATCGTTTTTTGGAATGATCCAATTATCGATCGATACGAATTATTTGACGATTGTGTTTACATCACTCCATTCCAAAAAAAAAATAATCGAGGATTCTACTTCCCGCAATCAACACGATACTCTTTGGATTCGTATATTTATGACTCATCAAAGCGAAAAGCGGAAGCGATATTTGAGACTAATCGGGATAACGTCATCACTATGTGCGGATACGGTTACACTGAAGATAACCTCTACGCTGACTTGAAGAAGTTAGGCGCAAACAACGTGGACGAAGAATTAATCGCAACGCACATAGAGAAAATTGCCGAACTTGAGCAAAAGCTAATAGGGATAGGGGACACGCACCAGAAATAGATATTATTTTATTCTAGAATATCTGGATCATGTATTTAAATAATTGATATTGATAATATAATTTATGTTGGATTTTTTTAAAGAACCAATAGTTTTGAGCTTCATTTTCTCTTTGTTAATTTTTTTAGCAACAGAATTTTTCTATCCTATAGAGGGAAATGGCCAAAATTTGAAAAAGCAAAAGCATTTTTGGGCAATTATAATTTTTATAATTACGTTTTTTCAGGGGTTTGTTTTAAGTAAAGAATTTGATAGTGAATTGCAGATTGATGAAGTGAAACAAGATGTTATAGGTTTAATGAACAAAGAAATTATAGAGCCAGGTCAACAAGGTATGAGAACTATTGATCGTTCACTGACTGAAATTAATGATAATATAAAATCGATGAGGAGTGAGTTTCATTCTTTTCAAGCTAAAGCAAGTGGGAAGGAGTTCTATATTTTGAAGAGTAAAACAGAGGATGCTATAGCAATATATGATAAAAGTAGTTCAGCTTTTCCTATTTTAGAAAATAAGAGTAAGAAGGATAGGTTTTGGGTTAGATTGACTAACTATGAAGAAATTGAACAGCCGACAGTTGAGTTATATATACACCCTTCTTTAACTAAGGGCGATGAAAAGTCTGAGTTTGCTTTTGGTGTATCTGAGAATATAATAAAGTTTTTAAGCAAGGGAAAAAGCTCAAAATCTTTAAAAGTTTCTATGCAAATTGTTCAGCATTAGAAAAAAATTGACCAGCATCTTGATCCAGCGAGGCGCATTTTTTTTGGACAGGGCGGAAGGTAACGGGGACGCACACCGGAAATGGTTCCCCAAGGGCTAAGTTGGTGCTTAGCAATGACTAGGAAAGAACTAAGTTAGTGGTTAATCTGGAATGTTAAGGACGGCAGGAACTGGGACATATATGGACGCACCAAGAACTGTATATTGGCTTTAACTGGACAACTGTATCAGCTAGTGGGGTGAGCAGTTACGCTTGTTGTTGTGATTGGTATTTTATGGGATTATAGGGCGTGCATCAGATTTAGGTTTGATTTTAATAGGTTTAAGGGCTAAGTTGGTGCTTAGTAATGATTAGGAAATACCTGTCATAATGATCTATATTTTTGATATCAGAAAATATCCCGTCGTGTCGACGGGTACTCAAATGTTATAAGGCTTCTATACAAAGAATCTCGGTGATGTAATAGGGATGAAAATTTGAGTAAAAAATGCTTTATTATTGCGGGTCCTAATGGTGCTGGAAAAACCACTTTTGCGCGAGATTTTTTGCCTAAAGAGGGGGGCTGTATTAACTATATAAATGCAGATTTAATAGCAGTTGGCTTGTCACCATTTGCCCCAGAGAGAGCGAGTATTATGGCTGGAAAATTGATGCTTGGAGAAATTGAAAAATGTGTAAGTGAATCAAAATCTTTCGCATTTGAGACTACTTTGAGTGGTAATTCTTATATTAGAAAAATTAAGCGCTGGAAACAGATAGGTTATGAGATTATTTTGTATTATTTTTCTCTCCCATCGGTTGAGATGGCAATTGATCGAGTCAAAATTCGTGTAAAGCAAGGTGGGCATGACATTCCAGAATTAGATATAAGAAGGAGATATGAGAAAAGTCGAACGAATTTAGATAAGTTTTTTAAACCAATTGTAGATGCATGGGTGATTTTAGATACTTCAACATCTATACCAATATTAATAGATAAGTCGAGTAGTTATGAATAAATCTGATTATTACGCAGATATAGGCATGAAGGCAGCGAAAAGGGCAGCACGAAAAGTTATTGAACATGCCAATAAGGAAAATGAGCCTATACCAATTTGGAAGAATGGAAAGGTTGAGTATGAGATTCCACCTATTCCCAATGAGATGATTCAAAAGGGTGATGATAGATCGTAGCCTAAATTTTAGATATTTGTTAAGATTTTGCTAACTTGTTAGATAATGGGTAGTCAGATGCAAGAGGCCGTACCATATAACCAAGCGATCAACTGGACCCAAAAACCCGTTGCTTCTTTTGAGAGCGAGGTAGTCTGATAGGGTGGTGTACTTGCTGTAGGCTCTGGAAGAGTTTTTGGGCCAGTGATCGCGGCGTTATAAGGCTTTAAAGTAGTACATTTATGACTTTTGGAGAGGATGATTAATATAAAATGCCTACAATATTGAAAGTGGGTTCTTTTAGGTTCTTTTTCTATGCGGGAGATAGAAACGAACCGTATCATGTTCGTGTTGAACGAGATGATAAAATTGCTAAATTTTGGCTTGATCCAGTTCGTTTGCAGAGTAGTGGTGGTTTTACTCGAAAAGAGATCAAGCAAATTCATAGTATTATTGATGATCATCGTAAAGAATTCTTGGAGGCTTGGGATGACTACTTCGGCAGTTGAGTTGGAAATTTCAAATGTTGTTAATGTTTCAGTTACAGATGATACTTTGACGTTAGAGCTAAATGATGGGCGAACAATTTCGTTGCCTTTGGATTGGTATCCAAGGCTTGTTCATGGTACACAAGCAGAGCGTGACAACTGGCGTATAATGGGCAGTGGCGAAGGAATTCATTGGGAAGATCTTGATGAGGATATTAGTGTAGAGGGGGTAATTGCTGGTAGGCCATCGAATGAAAGTCAGTCGTCCTTTAAAAAATGGTTATCAAAGAGGAAGTTGGCTTAATGATGATGTTGTCGCTGATGGTAGGTTCATAGTAGTTGCTGATGACATAATGGATGGAGAAGTTCGGGGTATTGATGTATATGGTGCCAGAGAGCAAAGTGATGGGCAGTTGGATAGAAGAGACCGTGCCATATAATAAAATGTTATGTGTAAAAAGGTTGTGTTGAAATGAACGATCAAGCGATACGTAAATCAATCTTGGTTCCTTTCGTCAGATCAATTATTTCTATAAGCAACAAAGTATCGCTTTACAATATCCTTATTAAGGTTTTCTTGGCTTAAAAAGCATCTAAACTTAATATAGAAATATTGGGGTAGATGACCATGAAAAGATTTAGTGACTCTGAAGCATGTCAAGACCTTTCTAAGCCATTAAGTATTGCAGAAAAAGAAGAAATTGAAATTCGTAGAAAAGATGGTATTGTCTTTTCACTAGTATTGAAGCCAGAGTCGCCTTTTAATGTTGCTGGAATTAAGACAAAGGCAACAGCGAGGGATATTCTAGATGCTGTTAGAGATTCGAGAAAAAGCTAACCAAGCCATCCACCGAACGTCTACTTCGCTGTCGCTCCGTAGACGTCGGTGATGGCGGTGCGAGATTTAAAATATGTATTAAAGCAGAGTTATGAAAGCAGCAGAGCTTTGATCATAGATATCAATAACTATCAGAATGCCCCTCCGCTTGGATATGCTGTAAATGATGCAAAAGAAATAAAGGATATTCTGATTGGAGAGCTGGGGTTTGAAACCGAAAATGTTGCTTACCTTACTGATAGTGACGCGACTAAATCTAACATCCTTTTGTTTTTGAGGTTGGCCATAGGCTATATTGGTTAATAAAGCAGCAGGTGATACATTGAAATCCAAGGTTTACATTGAAACATCAGTCATCAGCTATTTGACGGGGCGTTCAAGTAATGACCTCCGGGCGATGGCAAATCAAAATGCTACAGTTGAGTGGTGGGAGACACAAAGTTTCAAATACGATCTCGTTATATCCGAGTTTGTTATTGCTGAGGCCAGCCTTGGCCATCCTGAAGCAGCTAAGCGTCGTCTTGAGGCAATGAAGGACGTCATGGAGCTTCAAGTAATTGAGGATGTTCAAACACTTGGTAAAGCACTCATCAGCCGTGGAGCCTTACCAGCAAAAGCGGAAATAGATGCCTACCATGTAGCTGTTGCAGCAGTAAATGGTGTTGAATACCTGCTTACTTGGAATTGCACGCACATTGCTAATGCTCATACACGCCCTAAGATTGAGGCAGTTTGCAGGTCATTGGGTTATGAGCCGCCGATTATTTGTACCCCAGATGAGTTAACGGAGAATTAAATATGTGGCAAGACCCTGTCGTCGCTGAGACACGCGCACTGAGAGAACAATACGCAAACCAATTTGATCATGATGCAGATGCTATTTTTCAAGATATTCTACGTAGGCAAAGTGCTCCAGACAAGAAATTAGTCTCGTTTCCTGCACGCAAGCCGCTTCTTGTGCAAGATGCTGCCCAACAAAGTGTTGCACCCGGATAAATTACTCGCTGCGCTCGTGTGTCATGACGAAAGATGAAAATCTTTCTTGCTGTACTAAAGATGAGGGAGGGCCCCTCGATCTCGGTAGTCAGATATTGGGATCAAACTACCTTATGCGGCAGCTATTAAGAGTAACTGTCGTGAGCGATAGGGAAAAGGCAGGTGAACTGTCATGTGAGTTTT
>JANQJO010000103.1 GCA_028281605.1 Pseudomonadales bacterium | reverse complement strand
CGTCAATTTTAACCGGCAGCCCCATATCTAGAACAAAAACCTCGCCACCTTCGCCCATAAATCCTGCTTGAATCACCAATTGAGTTGCTTCAGAGAGTGTCATAAAATAACGTGTTACTTCTTTGTGTGTTACAGTGACTGGACCACCTCTTAAAATTTGCTCTTGAAATTTAGGTACGACTGAACCAGAGGAGCCTAAAACATTTCCAAATCTAACAATAGTAAAATTTGTAGGCCGCATATTTTTAGCTAGTTGGTGGTTATCTGAGAGGCTACACTCTTGTAGGCCCTGTATAATTAATTCTGCAACTCTTTTGCTAGCACCCATCACATTTGTGGGGCGAACAGATTTGTCTGTTGACACAAAAACAAAGGATGAGACAGCATTCTCAAATGCAACAGAGGCTACGTTATAGGTTCCAATAACATTATTTGATATACCAGCTAAGCGGTTTTTTTCAACAATATTCACGTGTTTATAAGCAGCCGCATGATAAATAACATCAATTGAATGTTGTTTAAATAACGATTGGATAAAGCTTAAATCCAGTAGCGTTCCCAATACGGGTGTAATTTCTACGTATTTTGAGTCGATTAAAATCTCTTGGAGCTCTAATTCTATTTGGTAAAGCGAATGCTCTGAGTGATCTAACAAAATCAGTTGGCTTGGTTGCAATTCTAATAGCTGCTTACAAAGCTCTGCCCCAACAGAGCCTCCTGCTCCCGTGATTAAAATGGTTTTTCCTTCTATGTATTGGCCAACCGATGAAAGCTTCGGTGAGAAAACTTCTCTACCCAGTAGATCCTCTAGCGCCACATTTCTTATATTTTCTGTCTTAATATGCCCTTTTATTATTTCGGTAAGCCCTGGAATGATCCTAACACTGATTTGATATTCATTGATTTTTTTAACTATTTGATATTTGTTTTGACTTGATTCGGAGGGTATGGCCAATAGGACTTCATCAATTTGTTGGTTTTTTTTCAGATGGTTTAAATCTTCAATTGCATAGATTTGTAAACCAGATATGACTCGTCCCTGAAGTTGACTGTTATCATCAATAAAAGCTACTGGTCTGATATCAGGTGTCGTCCTTAATGCTGACACTAATTGGATCCCTGCCGATCCTGCACCATATATAACCACTTTTAATTCTTTTTTTAACGGTGCCCAATGAAATGCACGAAAAGCAAGGCGATAACCACCTAAGAGAGCTGTCATGGTTAACCAGTATATGCCTACGACTGAGTATGGTACAGTGTCCGGAATTTTAGTTGTCACCAATAAAACGCACCAGGTGAGTGTACTCAAAAGGGTAGCTTTTACCAATTGCCAAAGACTTGAATGCCCCATAAATTGAATGACGCTTCTATAAACCCCCATGTACATAAGGCACAATATTGTAATAAATGGAGCCGCCATAAAGAGAATTGTCTGTCCTGTTGAAGGCTGATACCACTCACCTAAGCGCAACAAAAATGCCAACCAAAGAGCCATAAATGTTAGCAGAGCATCAAGAATAATGGTCGGAATTTGGTTAAAAAAATTGATCCGTAAATGATTTGTGAGACTATCCATGTAGACTTTTAACCTGTTACCAAAATGCGTTCCGTCAAAGTTCGGCCTTTATTTGCCATGCTGTCAACATTGTGTTTATCTGAGTTAAGTTGGAGTTTATGATAAATTGTTCTCACTGTCACTCATTTAAAACCAAAAACCTGGTCCAAGTATTTTTACCGTGAAATACAATTTTCATCACTTGGGGTGACGAAAATTGTATCGCTCATGGCTGTTACCGTGAAAATGCGATTTTCATCACCTAGGGTGACGAAAATCGCATCGCTCATGGCTGTTTCACAATTTCCAGGATATTGTTATTACATAAACACTGTTCGATGAGTTCAGTTTTGCTGCGGTGGTCATAAACTACAATGATGCTAGATCGCTTTTTATCGACTAGGTTGTGTAAACGCTGACCGGCTGGCCGATAAGATAAAATTAGGAATTAGGTATAGTAACGACTGTCCTTGTCATCGTAACACTTGTCATCGTAACAAATAAACCTTGCTGCTTTCTGGGTCGCAGTCGTTGGGTGGTAGGTGCATGGTAACACTGGAGTATTGTGTAGCTGTGCAATTGGCATGGCGGTAATTGCCGACAGCTGAACAAGCCAGTTCTAAATGTTCTTTTTGATTGGGATCTTTTAAGCATGTTCTGATGTCGTCGCTCCATTGTGCATATGTGTTGGTGCAGGTGCATTGGGTGATCCACCAGTGCCCAGGGACTTGAATTTCATTGGTTTTATCGCTTTTATCGCTATTGTCTTTGTTTGTAGAAGTTTCTTCCACTTGTATAGTACTCTGGCTTAGGAAAACACTGTTAGGTATTGTGGTGAGGGCGCCTGATACCCTAAAAGCTCGTAGGAATTTTGAGGTTTGGATATCCCAAACTTCTATCCAAGTGTATTTTTCATCGTAGTCGTAGTGATAAGCGGCGGCAAACTCTCTGGCATCTTCGCTAAATTTTCCTGCTTGAACTTGGTTGGGAGTGCTGTAGCGTCCTTGAGTGGTCAAAAGTGGTTTTCCAATGTTACGATTGATGACTCTATAATGTTCGTCATTGCCAAAAAAAATGCGCTGAGCTTCAAACTGAGTATGGGTGATGGTCTCTGCTAATAGTGCTGTTGTATGGGCGCTAGTATAAAAAAAACTAGCGCACAAGCTGATATAACTTATTATTTTGCTAAAAGAGAACTCATTTAAGCCAAAAATAAAAAATCGCTGCATTGTACGCATAAAAGAGTATATAAATGGACTTGTTATTATGTTTTTATTTTTTTTATTCTCTACTCAAATCATATAGTCTGATATTGGCATTGGATAGAATGTTTTTTGAATTTTTTGTAGAGTTTCTATTGGCTGCAAAGAGGTGTTGTTAGTTTGATCAACCAAATGTGACAGGGTGAAACAGTATGTTTTTGTGCTAGCTGCTTGTGGCTAAAGAGTATGGGGTAACTTTCTGTTTGTATTTGTTCTATTTTTTTGTGCTGTGTCCAGTTCACGAGGTACAAGTTAAGTACCTAACGTTTTCCTAGGTTTGTACTCACTACACCCCTTCAATTATCCTATCCTATTGAAAAATAAAGAATTGACTGCCTTACTAAGATATTGAAGGCGATCGCTCCAAAACTGCAAATGTAGTGAGCACAAATCGAGGGAAACTTGGGTAAGTAATGATACATAAGCTCCTTTATTTATTTAAATTTTCACTATTTAATTCGTTTTTTTGGGTCAAGTTCGCCAGACTTAATAATCTGAGGGTTGGTTACTTTCCAAGGGCCAAGTTTTACTTTAAAAGGTGCGGCGAGGCCATGATCAACCAATCGTTTGGCGTTGCTATGATAAACTCTAAACTTTTGTAGCTCTGGATGGATCGCATCTTCTGCAGAACTTTGATAGTCTGGGTTAGGAAGTGTTAGGTGCTCATGATAATTGAAATCATAACGATCAAGTGCAGTAGCTTCCCACTTTTTGAAGCTGACCGAAATCGTGTGGCCTTTTGCAAAACCGGTTACCTCTATGTCACTGCGGAGTTGAAAACCTCGTAGAGAAGTAAATAAATCACGTTCTTCAGCGGTACCGTATAGTTGGATACGCCAAATTTCCGATTGCGAGCCGATTTCAACTAAGCTCTCGTAATAAAGCGCGATTTGATCAGATCCGTTCCAGCGGCCATCTTGAAGTCGAGGAACTAGGCCAACCCATTTATTTGAAGTGTTACCTTTTCCAAGTCGCGCTTTACTTTGGGTAAGAAAAACTTGACGATGATAATTCAGTTCAGTGAGAACTTTAGGGTGCCGTTGTAAGTAGTCATAAGCATCAAATATATATAGCTTGTTTTTATCTTTATTAGTCACATAGGTTTTTAGCAGTAATCCGGAGAGTGGGTGTCTTCCGTTGATTTTTTTGGATAAGGCGGCGTCTGCTAATCGATGATACCATCGGTGTACACGTTCAATAGGAAATGATTTTAAAATATCATTTGACACTGTTTATCCTCTTTAAATTCATTTACTAATGTAATTGATGTTTTTGTGATAAGCATCATCGATACGTAGAGCAGCATCAATAGCTGTTATAGGAGTAGTTAATTCTTGATTGCTTGCTTCATACACTGATACCAGGATATCATATTTATTATCTTCAGTTGTATAAATAACTTTAGTTAAAACTCCTGTGGGCGAGAAAGACGCTGGTTGTGTTTGTGCTCGTGCACCAATTGATGGAAACTCCTTTTCCTTCTGGTCAAGGTTAGCTGTGTTGTATGCCTTTTTCCATTTCCTAATATCAAGCCATTTGCCGCTAGGTGCTACTGCCACAGTGATGCTTACTAGTATACCGCCTGCTTTTTTAGGTGCAGAGAAGACAAAAATACGATCGTTGTTTTTCTCGTGGGTGTCTTTCTCAAAGTTGGCAATATCAGCAAATAGTCTAGGAACCAAGATGGCATCCCAAGTAGGAATTGATGTAGGCGGAGTATTTGAAGAGCAGCTAGCAAGCAGGTAGATCAAAATGGTTAACAGAATATGATGTATTTGAATCATGGAATTAACCCTCATGGACTCATGTTTGACTTGTTTTTGGTTTATGGCCAAAGATCGTCAAAAGTTGTTTTAACTCGTCAGTGAGTGGTAAATCTTCAACCTGCGCCATTGCCGCTGCGCCTTTCTCTGCTTCACTGGTTTTCGCTGGGTGAAGTCGCTTATCCATAAAATCTAGACCTAAATAGCTACAGATAGCCAAGCAAACACCGTGGCGACCATGAGTAGAGCCGAAGGTGGTTTCTGTAACACAAATGTTGTCGATCAAATCTTTGACTTGTTCAACTGATGGTTGTGGTCCTAATCCGTCTACTAAATCTCTCACCATTTTATAAGACTCAGCATTGAGAGGTGAGCATTTGCGGAAGTCTTGGAAGATGTTCGGTGATGTTTCCATGCTCTGATAAGTGTCATCGCTAACGCCTTCAAATGCACGAATCATATCAATTCCTTTTCTAATATCTCGCCACGACTGCTGGTCTAAATCTACTGTCGATAAATCCAAATTACGATCTTGCAGTGCCCGCAGTGTGAGATTCATGGTCGAAAGAATACTCATAAAGTTTTTTGCAGCGCCGAGATTACTGTAGATTTTTGCAATGTCTGCGCCGGAATCATAACTTATGGTGCTTCCATTGGGTAAGTTAATCCCACCCTTTACAAATTCTACGGTTGCTGTGTCTTTATTACAGGCAATGGCTACATTACACGCCTTACCTGTTTTTAAATCTGTTGTTAGATAGTAACCTTGAATTGTACAGACTTTGGTAAATAGATTGGCTAAAAATGTATGTGGTTCCATGATTTTTTTTTTGCCATTGACTTCAATGACTGCTGTACTTTTTTGCACGCCAACCACAACGGGTTGTTTACTCATCTTTGCATTTAGTACTTTATTGGATATACTTTCTAACTGGCTTGTAGCTGTCAGCAACCAAACCACGTCAGTCTGCTCAGATTCTAAAAAGGATATCATATGCTTGTCTCCCATGGTATAAATCTGTGGACGATTGGGGTCGGATAAAGGGTATTGCATGGTATCCTTCCGAAAGCCTGTTTCGTTAACTGACGCAGGGGTATGGCTGTGGGGTCGTACGGGATTAAACGACACGACCACTTCGTCCAATGGACGTTGGCCTGAGCTAACAGCTTGTGTCACCAGCTCAATAACTGGTGCCGTGCGACCCATGCCGATCAGTACATGTAACTGCCCTTTGCGCTCCAACACTGAGTGCAGGCCTCTGATCGGGTTGGCATAGATATCCGATACGTTGTGATGAGTGTTATTGGTAATAAAGTGCTTTCTGGCAAAGTTGTCCAGCTTGTTTTGTGTGTTCTCAATGAGTCGTATGAATCTATCGCTTTTGCCTTCTGGAATATCACCGCCACTTGCACGATATAGTGTTAAAGCTGTTTCAAAAAGATCGTGTTTGGTATTGCCCGAAAAGGTTGCGGCAGCACGATTAAGCGCGTCTAAGACTTTGGCACAATCTGGGTATGCAGTGATAAACGCTGACATGCAAGCCTTACCCGTTTCACTGTGCCACATATCAGAAATCCCTTTGATGGTACTTTCTTTCACGGCATTGCTTGTGACTTCGAGTTTTCTGACGTCTAACAGTGCGGCCCCTTTTATTGAGATTTCTATCTTTTGCTCTGGTTTTAAAAATTTCTGAAACCCTTCCAAGTCTGCTTTGGTGGGAGGGCCATCATTCATTTGATAAGTATCTAAGGTAAATTTAACATTTTGCCCACGTGCCGCCCGCACGGCAATACCCAGCGCTGTTGTCAAACTTTCTTTATTGCTGATCCCTTGCGATACGGCCGCATAATTTTTGCCGATCAATTGGTGTTTTGGATGTACATCCTCATAGGCACAAATGCCATTGCTCGTTTGAGACCGAGCGATCAATTGACTCAGATGCTTAGGAATCTTGAGTTTGTCTAGACCAGGTGGTTTTTCAACAGCTGGAGGTTCATGCATGCTTTGATAAGTTAATGCCGCTACAGTGGTTCCTGCCGCTGCAGTGGCTGCAGCCACACCGTAATAAAATTTACTCGTGTCAAGTTTGCTGTATTGCTTAAGTTTTTGCGCAGCTTCTCCAGTGAGCCGTGTAAGAGAGCGAGTGATTTGACCAAGAGTATAAAAATTTGGCATTATTGTTAAATGACTACGCCACGAAGCGTGCGCCATCTTGCTCTAGATAATGAATAGAACGTAGTGCATTGATTAAATTTGCTTGATAGACGGGCACGTTACCAGGGCCATTGTAGCCCCGAACAAAGGTTTGCCAGTCTTGCTGTCGTATAGATTCAATTAATTGAGTGCTTTCTAAAAATTTAAAAAAACCACTGATCTGTTCTATGCAGGAGTCTTGAAAGTTTGTGACCATCACTTCAACGTTTTCATAGCCCAGTAAAGACCAATTAAATCCCATGATTTGTGGCAGGCCGAAGCTGGTTGAAAGCAGAGCCGCTTCTAGATTCAAGTCGGCCGCACGAGTCAGGTTTTGCCACTCCAACGACTGCTTGCCACGCTTTATACGAATACTGCGATTGGCTTTACGTTTAAAGATATGGGGTTCAAAGCGAATCAGTACTAAACCTGTTGTAGGGTCGTACGCTCGTTTGGATTCGACATGAAACACCGCTAGGGCCGTTTTGATCGGGATGTCGTATTGCTCGCTGGCCTTAATAATACTGGCACCATAGCGGTTCCAAATGGCGGCGATAGAGCGTTCTTCAGCTGTGTCGCCAAAGATAATGTCGTGTTCAGGTTCGCTGGTAGTAATGCTGGCCTTGTGTAAGGCAAAGTGCCCGAGTTTAATTAATGGTTGGTCTTGTTGGGTGTGTGTATAACGGTTTTGCATTTTTTTTAAAGTGTTTGGGCCTAGCTTGCCATCTGCTGAGAGGCCTTGACTTTTTTGAAAATCCTCTACAGCATCAACAAAGCTATGCCAGTCAACATTTAGTAGCTCATACTGACTGATGTGGTTATCATCATTGTCATCGGCATGAGATAAGAGATGATACCCTATCCATTCTTCTGGTAGATCTTCGATGTGCCAATATTTCCCTAAAGCGCGGATATTATAGACAACGGCTGAGCTTCTTCTGGGCATTACAGATTTTCCTTGAAGTGGGCATTGACAGGTTACCTGTGTTATAAGACGTTCTCCACTGTAACACAGTCGTTAGAGAGTTCACAAGAGTTGAAAGAGAGATTGCAATCTGATTTTTAGTAAACTTATTTTTTGTTATTATTTTGAATTAGAGTAAATTTTATGTCGATTAAGTTTAATAAAGAAAACTTAAAGCGCAGTCATCAAGGGTTAGTGATTGTAATAGACATGTTTATGTTGTTACTGATTAGCTTTAATTTGCTTTGGTTGGTTTTTGATAGTTTTTTTGCCAGTCCGTTGGTGCAAGCTATGGTGAAGGGCCTTTCTGAGCGTTTTTTTATTTTTTATACTGAACAGGTTCATCCCAACTTTATGGTCTACGATTTATTTTTTGTCGCGATTTATTTGTTTGAGTTAGTGGTCAGGTGGGTGATCAGTGTGATCCAGAAGGAGTATTATCGTTGGTGGTTTTTCCCTTTTGTGCACTGGTATGATGTATTGGGCAGTTTGCCTATTTCAGCTTTTAGGTTTTTGCGTTTGTTGCGTATCGTTTCAATTGTTTATAGACTGCAAAAGTACAATATTATAGATTTTTCTGAGACGTTTTTATTTCGTTTTATGCGTAAGTATGCTGGAGTGTTGGTGGAGGAAGTTGCAGATAGGGTCGTGATTAATGTGCTTGAGGGGGTGCAAAAAGAAATAGAGCAAGGTAATCCAATTACGCATCGAACGGTGCACGAGGTCATTAAGCCCCGTCAGAAGGTGTTGGCGCAATGGTTAGGAGATCGGATTACGGATGTAATTGATCGCAGTTACAAGTCGCGTCGTCTGGAGGTTGTGGCGTATGTGCAAAAGTTAATTTTTACAGCTATGAGTCAAAATACAGAAATGGGGCGCTTGTCTAAGTTGCCAGGAATAGGCCCTAAAATAGCCGATCAATTGGAGAGTGCGGTGTCTAATATCAGTTTTGGTGTGGTAGATCAAATAGCACATGATTTGCATAGTGATGATAGCACAGGTTTGATACACGAAGCGATGGAGGTGATTATGATGGCGATCACAGAGCGTGAGGGGGAAATGAGTGTTTTGATACAACAAGTTTTGTTGGAGTCTATTGAATTGATTAAAGAGGAGGTGCGTGTTCAAAAGTGGAAAGACGAAGAAGGGTTACCATGATCATTATTTACAGTGGAGAATGGCGTAAGGCCAATGAATCTACAGAAAATTGTTTGGTTGGGTTATTTTCATTGTTGTTGAGCCATGAACGTTCTGAAGTTGGTTCCCATAAGTAGGGATCAAGTGAGAGAGATTCCGATAAAAATTTCAATAAACTTTGATGAGCGATTTTTAACTTTTCTTCTATTTCAGATTGATCTTTCATAAGAGAACCATATTTTTTTTCAAAGTAACTTAGCATGGTTGGTCCAGCAATCCATAAAACTCTTGTATAAAGCAAGTTCAGATTGTCGGTCACGCGCAGATAATCTCCTAAGCTGGCTGTTTTTGTGTTTGATGTTAGTAAAGGTAGAAAGATGTAATCTAGATCACGAGTTGTGCCTGTAAATTGTAGACTTGTATTTGAATCATTTAACCACGTAAGTTGAGAGAGTTGGTCAATTGTCCTCTTTGTTGGGTGCGTAGCACTACTTGAGCTTGAGTTGTAAAGTTGTTTGAGACGTGCAAATATGTAATAGAGCATTTGGCGCCATATGTTATTATCGCCCTGGTTTTGGTTATTTTTTGTTTTTTTTGAATGGCTGTTTTGTACCAAAATATCGTTACAAATAGCTGGATCACTTGTGCAATGATAGATGTGTATGTCAAGGTCTGGACTGCCAATTGTTTTAATCTCTCTTAAAAAAGCTTTGTTATGGGTTAGTAATCCCATTTCTTGCAGGATTTTTTGAGTTAATGTCTTCCGCTCACTAGATGGTAGTTTATAGTAATTGTCGTATGCTTGATTCAATTTTTCAGAAAGTTTGGAGGTTAAATTCTTAGAGGTGCAGGTATGCATTTCTTTATCTGGTCCAACAACCATTATTTTAATTAATGAATTGCTGGTTCTATTTATAGCGTTGGCTATATTGTACGCATAGCGACCAATGTAATTCCAAGTATTATGCTGAAGGTTTTGAGAAGCATAGCTGGCAACCAGTTTGTTTATGATTTGAGAGACCGATGTTATGAACAAGGCCAACTTGTTAAATGGATTAAAGTAACTTTTTTGTTTTGTTATGTAAATACAATTTTCTTGAGGTGGAAATTGTTTTGTAGGCTCTAGGAACATTAACCTATATCCTTTTTCAAGTAGCCTGGCATCACGAAATATCTCTTGAATTGACTTTGTTGTATCTGGGTCTTTGTAGTTTGCTGATTCTTTCCGATTGCAAGCCAATGATAATTGTTGTATTCGTGCTATATCGGCTGCTATCGCTACATTTCCAAATGGGGTGAGTTCACGTTCAATTAGACAGTGTGCCAATAAGCTAGAGCTGGCATCAGCTTCTTCAGTGGTTAGAAGATCTGGTAAAGTTTCAATTTCAAAAAAGTTTTTGGTATTTTTAGTTGTTTTTTTTGCTTCTATATTATTTCGGGAGCCTTGAGAGTTTTGTTCTTTGCTGCTCCATGTAGCTGCTCTGCGGTGGTTTGCCTGATCCCAATGTCGAGTACAAGCTTCCAGAATAGGTTTGTAGGGAATAGAGATAGCAAGATCTAATTCAAGTCTTTTCTTTTCAATATATGTTGCTACAAACTGATCATTTAGGGTGATTTTACAGTCTATGGAATCTTCTTCGAGAATTTTTTTGAAGAGGTATGATATGTTAATGAATTTGTTCTCGTCGTCTATGTCAATCTTAAGTCGTTTTCCATTTTCAAAGCAAATAGGGTGGCCCTGTGCATCATATAAGTCTTGATTGGATTGAACATGCACAGCGCCAACCCCTTCCAATTTTAAAGGTTCTGTTGCGCTCAGATGTGTATTGACATGAGGATGACCGTAACGATCTGGTTGGTACACAGGGTTATAAGCAATCGATAGAGAGCGTATTTTTCTGATAGGGTCTAATTTTCCGATAACAATTATAGATCGGTTGTTAAGATTTTCTTTGTTTATTAAAAAGTGGGCTTTGCCGCCATTGTTAAATGGAATCTCTCTTGAAATTGTTATCGGATATGAAGGAGAAAGAGTGGCCTTTAGTACGTGAGGCGGATGATCTGTTAAGAGAGAAAATTTGGTGCCTCCTCTAAGCGCACTCACAATATCTTGAAAGAGAAATATTTGGTATTTGTTTAAGTAAGGGTTGTATGGTACTGGCCAATGTTTCGATTTGGATAAAATCACTGTACAGGACATATCTTTTTTTCGAAGACTTTTTGGGTTTTGCAGTGTATGATGACGAGGTTCATGTGATGGGTTTGTTTCACTGTTTTGAGTAGGTTGCTCTTGTATGTCTGTATGACCTTTAGGAAAAAGAAAATTATGAAAAAATGAAAGCATAAATCGAATAAAAATGTTATATTTGAGTCTTTAGTTTATTGATTTCATAAAATTTTAACATACTATATTTCTGTTTTGAATAGGTTTTTTTGCATAGCAGGTTTTTTAGATTAACGCTATGTTATTAATGGTATTAGGTATCAAATTAAGAGTTGACTAATAGGTGTGTTTTGCTAACAAGCAGGATAAAAAATCAGCAATGCGGTTTCTTCTATTATTTTTTTTAATTTTCCTAGCAGCTTGTTCTAACGACTCGAGTGCACCTATTGCGATTGATGAAGATAAGCCATTGTGGGATATCGTCAAAGAATTTGTTGCAGGTGTTGTGACAAATTTTGGTTTGGCAAGCACTGACACTTGTTTAAATTCATGTGATGATGAGCGCGATTCTTTTGATTTTATTGTAGTAGGTGCAGGTGCTGGAGGTGGGCCTTTGGCTGCCAATTTGGCGCGTAAAGGTTATGAAGTTTTGCTGCTTGAGGCCGGTGCAGAGATCAATGACTCACGTGGACCCAACTTAACGTATCAGGTGCCTGCTTTGCATGCAAAAGCCAGTGAGGATACCGATCTTTCTTGGCGTTACTTTGTCAGCCATTATCAAGATCACCAACAGGCGATACGAGACAGTAAATTTGTTTCAAGTGTGGCAGGTGAGAGTACGCGTGGTATTTTTTATCCTCGTGGTGCCGGTGTTGGAGGTTCAGCGTCGGTGAATGCTATGGTCACTGTTTATCCGCATAATAGTGACTGGGATTACATTGCTGATGTGACAGGTGATGACAGTTGGCGTGCGGAAAAAATGCGCGATTACTTTAAACGTTTAGAACGCAATACGTATCTTAATATTTTTAATAAAGGGCCAGGACATGGTTTTGAGGGTTGGCTAACAACGTCGTTGCCTGGCATTGGGGTTGCGTTGGAGGACTTACAATTGAGCTGGATAGCGAAAGCTGCTGCTTATAGTATGGGTGAGACTCCGTTGGATGATTTTAATGAATTGTTGAATTTGGCTATACGTGATTTAAACGCGCTTGAGGTCGCACAGGGTCAAATTCAGGGTGCTTTTATGGTGCCTGGTGCGATTGATAAGGGGCGACGTTATGGGGTGAGAGAGTATGTTTTGTCGACCATTGAGGCGGGTTATCCCTTAACTTTGCGCACCGAATCATTGGTCACGGCTGTTGTTTTTGTTGAAGAAACTGAAGGCTTAGAACAGCCAAGAGCGTTGGGTGTGCGCTACTTGGCGGCTGCAAACTTGTATCGTGCGGATCGACAAGCGCAGACTGTATTAACCATGCCTACAGAGCAAATAGTTGAAGCTAAGCATGAGGTTATTTTATCAGCTGGGGCTTTTAATACGCCACAGTTGCTCATGCTTTCGGGCATCGGCCCTCAAGCAGCCTTGCAAACTTTGGGCATCGACGTGGTGAAGCATTTACCTGGCGTTGGGCAGAATTTGCAAGATCGTTATGAAGTGGGTGTGGTAACAGAGTTAAGTCAAGATTTAGCATTGATTCAAGCGTGTAGTTTTGATGCAAATACTCAGGATGCTTGTTTAGAGGCTTGGCAAGATCAGACTGGGCCTTATCGATCAAATGGGGCGGTTGTATCTGCGATCCATCGTTCCAGTGTTGCGGAGAATGACACTGATTTGTTTATTTTTGGTTTGCCTGGGGATTTTCGAGGGTATTTTCCAGGGTATTCTCAACGATTGTTTGAGCAGCGCAATACGTTTACTTGGACGATTTTAAAAGCGCATACCCGTAATCGTG
This sequence comes from Pseudomonadales bacterium, assembly GCA_028281605.1. Taxonomy (GTDB): domain Bacteria; phylum Pseudomonadota; class Gammaproteobacteria; order Pseudomonadales; family JANQJO01; genus JANQJO01. The sequence goes on along the minus strand of JANQJO010000103.1, from coordinate 10,891 downwards.
CAGGTTCTGTCCGTTTGGCTTCAACTGATCCTTTAGAGCCACCGTTGATTGATTTTGCTTATTTTGAACAAGGCGCTGAGCTTGATTTGCAAGCGATGATTGAAGGTGTGCAATGGGTGCGTGAGGTTATCGTTCAGGCCAATGCGCTTGGTAATCGTTGGGAGATGGTTGAAGTTTGGCCGGGCGCCGCTATACAAAGTCGAGAGGATATAAAACAATGGGTGCGTGATGAAGCTTGGGGGCATCATGCTGCAGGGACAGCGGCTATGGGTTCTGATGACGATCCAATGGCTGTGCTGGACAGTCGTTTTCGGGTTCGAGGGATTGATGGTTTACGGGTAGTGGATGCTTCGGTGTTTCCGCGTATTCCTGGATTTTTTATTGCTGTTCCTATCTACATGATTAGTGAGAAAGCAGCTGATGTAATTGTGGAAGATCTTGAGCGTGAGAAACAGCCATGAGCGATCCAATTTTCGTCACCCTTGGTGATGAAAATTGGATTTACACGGTAAATAGTTATGAGCGATGCGGCTTTTGTCATCATAGGTGATGAAAATTGCATTTTCACGGCAGGGTAGTCTTTATAGGAACGTGCACGAAATAACTTTAACATTTGTCGCTTCTGAACTCGCTTTGCTCAAACATGCATCCGCTCTAAATGTTAAAGTTATTTCGTGCACGTTCCTTAGCCGTATCCTTAGTGATGTTGATGTCTTGGTGCGACATGCAGTTTACCAATTTCCTAGGTTTGGCATGGAAGTCCAGGGTTCCTTAGGGGCTAGACTGTCGCCCCGCTGAAGTAGTTCGATTGAGATGTTGTCTGGAGATTTAATAAATGCCATATGGCCATCTCTGGGTGGTCTATTAATGGTAATGCCAGCGGACATTAGTTTTTCGCACATCTGGTAAATATTGCCCACTCTAAAAGCTAAGTGGCCAAAGTTGCGACCAGAGTCGTAGGTGCTTTCGTCCCAGTTATAGGTTAGTTCTAATAAAGGGCTTTGATTGACTTGAGTTCTTTCTAAGTCGTTTGGGGCTGCAAGAAAGACTAAGGTAAAACGGCCTAGGTCGTTATTAACTCTTTTAGTTTCTATAAGACCTAAATGCGTACAATAAAAGTCTAAAGAAGCTTCTAAATTACTCACTCGTAACATTGTGTGTAAATATTCCATAGTTTTTGTTGCTCTTGATTTGTTGGCTTGGAGGCTGGTATAGTCCCTGCACTTGTCAGAGTCCTTCAAAGAATGAATCAAGCCTGATGTTAAGCTTATGAGTGAAACAAAATCAACCGTTAGAAAGTATATTGTGAGGGTTCATGAGAAAGAAGGCCCGCAGGTAGTTGCTTCAGAGTGGGGTGTGCCTTTTCGGGAGCTACAAGCTTATGTGAAAAGTGTAAAAGAGCTCTCTGAGTTTGAGCAATATCGGGTGATTCGTGCATTGAAACGAGCAAAAAGGGAACCGGTTGCTCGGATTACTAATGTTAATAATTTGTCAAGAATGCCCATTCTCTGTATTAAAAGCCAACGTGATGTCGCGTTTCAATATTGTTTGGAAGTATACTCTTTGCACAATGCTGTGATTGAGGTGGTTTTTGAATACATGCAGCAGCCTCGTGACATGAACACTAAGGCAGAACTTGAGCATGTCAGTACCCGCTTAGATATCCATGATATGGTTAATTTGTTTAGGCTTTTTAAGTTGTAACATATCATTTGCATATACGTGTTAGGAAATGACCATGGAATTTAATTTTTCTTTTGAACAGGCAATTATCTTGGATCCGTTGCATGTGCTGTTGCTGTTTGCTGTGTGTGCCTTAGGTGTGAGTTTCTATTGGTTTAAATCAAAACAAAAGCCAATTGTTCCCAATGAGCGTATGACGGTCAACTTAGAGGCTGGTAAATCTTTACCAGATGAGTCAGCTGACAGTAAAGTAGCAGATTTGTTGCAGTTAGATCCTAAGTCAGCTTTGCAGTTATTGTCAATTTTTCAACAAGAGGCGCGTTTGTTAGATTTTTTACAGGAAGATATCACGCATTTTGATGATGCAGAAGTCGGTGCTGTTGCGCGTGTAGTGCATGAAGGCGGCCAAAAAGTGTTACAACAGTATTTCCAATTATCTCCTATTCGTTCGGAGGATGAAGAGTCGGCAGTGACACTTGCTCAAGATGAGTTTAGTGCGCAAGCCATTCGACTGACAGGTAAAGTATCGAACCAGGCACCCTTTACGGGTGTTTTAGTACATAAGGGTTGGCGTGTGGCGGTGATTAAATTACCTAAATTGGCTGAAGGTCATGATCCTTACATCGTTGCTCCAGCGGAGGTAGAGCTATGAATGCTAGTGAAAAGTCTCGTTATGTCATTGGCATTGATCTAGGTACAACGCATTGTGTGATGGCTTGGGTGGATACGCTCTCTGATGCTGATGAGAATTTTGGTATTGTTGATATTCCACAGTTGGTTTCAGGAGGGGTGGTTAATCACTTTCCACAGTTGCCTTCTTTTATTTATATGCCGGGTTCAGTTGAGTTTGAGGACTCTGAACTGGCCTTACCTTGGGGCAACAGTTCGGGCCGTATTGTAGGTGATTTTGCACGAAAACTCGGTATTAAGACGCCTACGCGTCTCATTGCCAGTGCTAAAAGCTGGTTGTGCCATGGAGGCAGTGAGCGTTATCAGCCCATTTTACCTTTAAGTGCACCTGATGATGTTGAAAAGCTCAGTCCGGTGACAGCGATACAGCAATACTTGCAGTATTTACAATCGGTGTGGAATGATGCCTTTTCTGAGTACGATTTTGTCAGTCAAGAAGTTGTTGTGACCATTCCTGCTTCTTTTGACCCTTTGGCTAGAGAGCTGACGGCGCAAGCACTGGAAGCCTTAGGTGTGGAAAATTTCTCTTTATTAGAAGAACCACAAGCGGCTTTGTACAGTTGGCTGCTTGAGCATGAACAGTGGCGTGAACAATTAAAAGTGGGTGATGTGCTGTTAGTGGTGGATATTGGTGGTGGCACCAGTGATTTTTCGCTGATTAATGTACAAGAGCGAGAAGGTCAATTAGAGCTTGAGCGTATTGCTGTAGGCAATCATATCCTATTGGGTGGAGATAATATGGATTTGGCCTTGGCTTACAGTATGAAGCAACAAATAGAGCAAGAAGGGCATGAACCTCTGCAAGCTTGGCAAATACAAGGTTTAACGCAGAGCTGTAGAGAAGCTAAAGAGGCATTATTGAGTGATGACTCTTTGCAAAGTGTACCTGTCGTGGTTGCATCAAGGGGCTCTAAATTATTTGCTAAAAAAGCGGTGCGTGCAGAGCTAACGCGATCTTTATTGGAGCAAGTTGTTCTGCAAGGTTTTTTCCCAAAAACGTCGATTACTGAACATCCTGTGACGGTTAAAAGAGGTGCGTTGGTGCAAAAAGGTTTGCCCTATGCGCAAGATGCTGCGATCACAAAACATTTAGCGGCATTTTTATCCCAACAAATCACATCCCAACAAATCACATCCCAACAAACATCTCAGCCAGGCTCAGATCACAACTTTGTGCAGCCGACTAAAGTATTATTTAATGGAGGCGTACTTAAAGCGCCGCAGTTGGCACATCGTTTAATCGAAACTTTTAATGATTGGCTGACGTATGCGGGGGCAGAGCCTTTAGAAGTTTTGGATAATGCTGATTTGGATTTGGCTGTTGCTAAAGGGGCTGCTTATTTTGGGCAAATACGAAGAGAAGAGGGTGTACGTATTCGTGGTGGTATAGCCAGTACTTTTTACATCGGGGTTGAAAGCGCAATGCCGGCTGTGCCAGGTTTGGCGCCTCCTTTACAAGCTGTTTGTATAGCGCCTTTTGGAATGGAAGAAGGCAGTGCTGTTGAGTTAGAAGATGCTGAGTTTAATTTAGTGGTTGGTGAGCCTGTACAGTTTCGCTTTTTTGGTTCGACAGTGCGCAAAGAAGATGCAGTAGGTAATGTATTAGAATCTTGGCAAGTGGCTGAATTGACGGAGTTGCCGGAGATTGAGGTGGTGCTATCGGAGGAGGGGTACCAAGCAGGTGAGCAAGTGCCTGTGACTTTAGCAGCTAAAGTGACTGAAGTGGGTACATTAGAATTGGAAGCGCTTTCTAGAGCAGGTACAGAAAATTGGAAAGTGGCTCTAGATGTGCGTCAGCCTGCTTAAATGAAAACGGGCTGTGAACGAAGTGAGTGATGTTGCTAAGCATCGTTATATTGTGGGCATTGATTTGGGTACCACTCACTGTTGCGTGGCTTATGCTCCCTTGCAATCTAAAGCGCCTCAAATTCAATTATTTGAAATTGAGCAGCTGGTTGTGCCAGGACAAACAGCTAAGCGTGCGTTACTACCCAGTGCACGCTATCATTGTTTACCAGAAGAACTGGAAAATCTACAAAACGTTTTACCTTGGCAGAGAACTAAGGTCGCGGGTGATATTGAACAGTTTATTGTTGGAGAATATGCACAGCAGCGGGGTGGTGAAACGGTAGGGCGCCTACTGGTCAGTGCAAAAAGCTGGTTGTCTCATCCTAAAGTGGATCGCAGTGCAGCAATATTGCCTTGGGGCAGTGCTGAAGAGGTTCCTAAAGTTTCCCCTATTGTGGCTAGTGCGAGTTACTTAGCTCATATTCGAGATGCTTGGAATTTATCTTTTCCAGCAACCCCTTTAGAAGCTCAAAAGATTGTTATTACAGTGCCTGCGTCTTTTGATGATGTCGCTCGTATTATGACGTTGCAAGCAGCCTCGATGGTAGGGTTAGAGAAAATTAGTTTGTTAGAAGAACCTCAAGCGGCTTGTTATAACTGGTACTGGTCTTATCAGAAAGAGGTGACTCAGGCTTTGAAACAGGTTCAGAGCCTTTTAGTGTGTGATATTGGTGGAGGTACCACGGATTTTAGTTTGATAGAAATTAAAGTATCAACTAAATTGTCGATGAAAAGAGTAGCAGTAGGTGATCATTTGATGCTGGGTGGGGATAATTTAGACTTGGCACTGGCTAAGCATGTCGAAGCGCAACTGATTGACCAGGGTCGCTTAGAGAGAATGTCGGCAGGTCAAATGACACAATTGATGCAGCAAACCAAACGTGCGAAAGAGATTTTATTATCAAAGGAGGCACCTGATCAGTATCCGGTAACGGTATTGGGTAAGGGGGGGCGTTTATTTGCTAAATCACATAGTATGAATTTAGCAAAGGATTTGGTTGAGCGTGTAGTGATTAAAGGCTTTTTCCCACTGGTTGAGCAAGACCAGGAGCTCATTAATAAAGGTAGTGCTGTTGTAGAGTTTGGCTTGCCTTATGCTCGAGACCCAGCTTTAACGCGTCACCTATCAGCTTTTTTGAACAAACAAGGCCAAAGAATCCCCGATGCAGTATTATTTAATGGGGGGGTGCTTAAGAGTGAACGCTTGCAGCAGCGTTTGCTTACACAGTTGCAGCAGTGGAAACAAGATAGGGTTATGTTGTTGCCTAATGCTGAACCGGATCTTGCTGTGGCTAAGGGGGCAGTGGTGTATGCCTTGGCAGAGCATGGTTTAATTGGAAAAATATCCAGTGCATTGCCGCGCAGTTATTTTTTGATGCTTAACTCAGAATGTGAACAAGCTTTGGAGCAGGCGGTGTGTGTGTTACCTAAAGGCAGTGAAGTGGGGGTTGAGGTGCCTTTAATTCAACATCAGTTTATGTTAAGGCTAGGCCAGCCAGTGCAGTTTAAAATGATCACCAGCTCTGAAGAAACCAATCGTCAAGTAGGTGAGTTGGTTTCATTGGAATATTTAGATTATCAGCCTTTACCGCCTTTGGTGGTAAAGGCTGAGGTGGACTCTGCGCAACAAGCAGAAATTGATGTGATGCTGGCGGCCCAGGCAACAGAGTATGGAACTTTACAATTGCGTTGTGAGTCCAGTCAGATAAACCAGGACGCTGCTGTTGCAGCAGGGAGTTGGTTGTTTCATTTTGAAACCAGAGAAATGCGAGAAGAGTTGCTTGGGCAGTATGAAGAGGCCAAGCTTCATTCTCAGTTATCCAAAGCATTAGAAATGATTGAACGCTGTTTTGGTAAAAGTGATGCTAAATTTGCAGATCAAAAGTCAGTAAAAGTGTTGCGGCCTTCATTGGAGCGTTTATTGGGTAAGCGTGAAGATTGGCAAGCGTATGATTTAAGGACGATGGCTGATCGTTTGTTATTATTGAAAAAAAAACGTAGGCGCAGCAGTGGTCATGAAAAGATATGGTTTTGGTTGTGTGGTTTTAGTTTGAGGCCTGGTTTTGGTTTTGTTGAAGATGAAAACCGTATGATAGAAGTTTTACCTTTGTTTGAGCAAAATTTGCAGTATGTAAAGGAGCAGCAAAATTGGTCCGCTTGGTGGGTTTTTTGGCGTCGCGTTAGTGGTGGGCTATTGCCTGAAGGGCAGTTGTTGTTGTATCAGAGGTTGAAAAAGTTGCTGAATCGGCAATTCTCTAAAGGACGTGGTGTGAAAGAGGCGGAAAAAAACCCAGCTTTTGATGATGCTATACGTTTGTTGGGCAGTCTTGAACATGTGCCTTTGTCATTAAAAGAACAAGTAGGTGTACAGATTTTGCGTTTGCTTGAAAGAGATAAAAAGAATCTCAGCTTGTGGTGGTCTTTGGGGCGTTTGGCCGCACGTGAGCCATTGTATGCCGGATTTGATGCAGTGTTGCCTGCGCAGATGGTTGAGCCATGGGTGCAGAAAATTTTGGAGAAGAAATTAGCTAGATCGGAAGCAGCGTATTTTGCTTTGGTGCAGATGGGACGCTTGATGGAAGACAGAGTATTGGATGTATCTGGTGAGGTGCGTGAACATTTACTACAAGAGCTTGAGCGGGCTAAAGTGCCTAAGCGGTGGTTGAAGAGTTTAAGTAGTAAAACAAGCTTGTCGTTGGAAGAGCAAAAGTTAGTTGTGGGGGAGAGTTTGCCTTTGGGTCTACGCTTGCTAACGGTGGGAGAGAACATAAACAAAACGAAGGAGAGCTTACGATAAAGTTCACTGAGTTTTTTTATTTATTTTGTCACACCTCCTTAGTCAAAGACGATCCAAAATTGGTCATTTGGGGGTATAAAAATAAAAAAATTCAATAAATTTTATCGTAAGTTCTCAAACAAAGTTGCAAACAATTTATACATTTAGTTGTCATTATATGATAGCTATATCGTTGACTTTATTAAACACATTATCTAAGAATTGTTTATGATTAAACAAGCCAGGAGGCAAGCCAAGCTTTGAGAGTACACGGTTAACTATTTTGTTTTGTTCGCTTAAAGGTAATTCTATAAACGCTTTGTCGATTCTGCCAATGCAGTCACTTAAATCACTCAACCCATTGAAAAGTGGCATGCTGTTGGGTCCTGGTCGAACTTCTATAGCTTGTGCTAGGTGAAGAATGTCAGCTTCATTACCTTTCATGTGCAGTGTTCTCCGTACCGCTTGGTTGTAATTAATATCCTCAGAGTATGGAGCTATTGTATGTGCACTATATGTTTATAGCAACATTAGTTTTATAGTTTTAATTGTATAAATATGCTCTTTTGTGACTTAAATGTAAGCTTGCTTGTATGACACAATAAATCTATGGAGTTTAGGAATGAACACAAAATAACTTTAACATTTTCTTGAATTCGCTTCGCTCAAACATGCATCCGCTCTAAACGTTAAAGTTATTTTGTGTTTATTCCTTATCTAAATAGTTTGACTCATGTGGTTGGAGAAATACATATGAATATTCGAGCTGTGACCTATCATGCATTGTTGTCTGGGCCCACTTTTGTTGTCTTAGGAGGTGTGCATGGTAATGAAAAGTGTGGTACGCAAGCTATTGAGATGGTTATACGTCAGTTTGATCAATCAATTTTGAAACTTTCTTGCGGACGACTTATTTTTATTCCTGTCGCAAACCCTGAAGCTTATGTTAATAATGTACGCTTTATCGATCGTAATTTGAATCGTTATTTGTTTCCTAAAGAACAGCCTCAGCACTATGAGGATTACCTTGATCCTATTATCTGTAGCTATTTAGATCATGCAGATGTGTTATTGGATTTACATTCTTATGCTTCTCCCGGTGGCCCATTTATTTTTTTAGGTAATTCTAACCCTGAAGAACTTGCTTTTGCTCGAGCCCTAGGTGTACGTGATTTTGTGTGGGGTTGGCAGGAAGCGTATGGCAATTCTAATAAAAAAGATGGAGGTCTGGAATCTATAGGTACAACAGAGTACACGCGTAGTAAGCAGGGTATTGCTGTTACTTTGGAGTGTGGCCAACATTTTAATACAAACGCTGCAGATGTTGGCTTCCAAGCCATTGTTAGAGCGTTGTGTCACCTTGATATGCTTGCTGATAATACACTTTATCGAGATGTGCCCATTTGTGCCCAAACAGAACAGCGCTGTATCAAAATGAAACAAGTTTTTTATAAAGAGAAGCCTGGGAATTTTATCAAAACTTGGGAACATTTTACTCCAGTTGCCAGTGGAGAAGTTTTGGCACAATATGAGGATGGTCAAACACTGCTGGCGCCAGAAGACGCTTTTATTGTTTTGCCTAAAAAGAACTCGGATGTTGGGTCGGAATGGTTTTATTTAGGCACTATCAGTGAATTTCCTGGTGAATGTTAATCTCTTATAAAAAAACAAACTGTTAAATCTGTACACAAATGCTTGTACACAGCAGATTTGCATTTGGGCATACAAGAGAAAACTTTGAAAGATTATTGGTATTTCTTGGTTTAGCTGTGTTATAAAGTATATGTGGTATGTATACTGGAGGTTATCTCAGTTTTACTTTTTTGATCCAAGATTGGTTACTTAATTGAGTCATACGATCACTGATGGGACTCTATGAGTAACGAATGGATATGACTAGGCCCGCTATGAAGCACTTACTTTTAGTTGGAAGTTTTTTGTTTGTTGGATTTGTGTTGGTTAAGTTCTCAGTTAAACTTCCTATGGACAGTATTTTGTCTTCCAAAGTTGTCCAGCTGAGTCTGCTTATAAATACGAAGTATACATGTTTTGAACAAACGAGTGCGCATCTTGCAACTAAAGTATTTAAGTACTCTTCTGGTGATGCTTGCTTTTATTGGTTTGTGTAACTTTTTGCTGGGAGTGATGCTTAACTGATTTTATTCTGTTGAGGTTCAGCAAACTTTAATATGGTTTGAGAGCTGATTGAGTACTTGCTCAAAAGCTATCGTTTGGATACAAAATAGTTACAAATTATTTGTTCATGAATATTTCAATCCGTGACAGCTGGGCCTATAATATACAAAAGTTTCAGTAACAGCGTTCATATATTATTTATATAAAAAAGCTGTACAAATTGAGCGTTTGTATAAAAAAATTAAATAGGTAAAAGCTGATGTCTGCTACTACTGGTGCATCTACTACTACTGAGCGCAAGTTAGTACTTGGCCCCCTTATCAAAAATGAAAAGTCTGAGAAAACCGAAGTTGTTGAAGTGCTATTAGAATTAGAACCTGTTGCGGTGACAGAAGAGGGCAGGACGCCAGGAAATATTATTGAGAGTTATATATTACAGTTAACTGCTTTAGAGACGCGCTATAAAGCTGTCATGGCTGAAACAGGTTAAAGTGATTACAAGTGTGGGCATTATTACTGGCTTGTATTTTGTAGTGGATACAATGTATGAATAATCAAGAAAAGCTTAAAGAGCTTAAAAAAATACACCAGGCTGTGCTTGAGCTTGATCATAATCTTCAAGAGGAAATTAAGGAAGGTTCCTTTACGCCTGTATTAGAAGGTGCAACTTATGAAAAAAACCAATTTGTGCTACGGTTGAATGATGTTACTGATCAGATTTGTGACTTGGATGAGCATATATTAGATGATATTGAGGCTATTGAAGAAGAAGAGTCCAAAGGTTGTGTAAGAAGCTCTACACGCTATAATGTCAATCGTTTTATTTAATTTCTTTTTTTGTTTTTGTGCTGTATGAACTATGCAAGAGTAATTGCAATGTAAAAATTGAGCCTTTAGAGTTTGCTATGCTGCAAGAGTTGATGCAGCTTTAACGGTTGTACAAAAACTTATGGATTTGTTATGTTCCGGAGAAATCAAGGTATCATGATTTCATATGTAGGGAAAAAAGTACGTTTAAGGCCGTTAAGGCATGCAGATAAGGCAAAAACGCTTGCTTGGCGTAATGACCCAGAAGTTCGTGAGTACATGTTGGGTTATCGCTTTCCGGTTACAGAGCCGATGGAAGAGCGTTGGTTTGAAAATGTGTTAGACGATCAAACGCAGAAACGGGTTGTTTTTGCTATCGAGTCTTTGCAGGATAGTGTGTTTATTGGTATTACTCAGCTTTACCAAATTGATTGGATTTCAAGGTTGTGTTTTTTTGGGATTACAATAGGTGAAAAAGACTATCATCGTTTAGGTTTGGGCCGAGATAGTATGCATATACTATTTAACTATGCTTTTGATGGTTTAAATCTGAGAAAAATCTGTCTTGAAGTGGTTGCTTATAATAAAGCGGCTGTACAGATGTATCGGGAGTTTGGCTTTATTGAGGAAGGGGTTTTGAAGCAACAGGTCTACTTGAAAGGTAGTTACCATGATCTTATTCTTATGCGCCTTCTTGTGGATGAGTTTCGGCAGCTGGATCAATAATTCTCCTACACTTTTTAAAAAAGTGTGTCAAAAAAGTGAAACTACCCAGCACTTCCGATATCTTCTCACTTAATTAACGTGAATTCGGAGTAGAAATCAGACAATAACTAGTCCGTCCTTGACACTCTATAGCGGTTTTCAGAATGGTTAGATGTAGGCGCCGACGAGTGAGAGCCGCTGAGTGTATAAATAATACATGATGCGGTCGATCGAGGAAGGCAACAA
>JANQJO010000102.1 GCA_028281605.1 Pseudomonadales bacterium | reverse complement strand
TTGTTGCCTTCCTCGATCGACCGCATCATGTATTATTTATACACTCAGCGGCTCTCACTCGTCGGCGCCTACATCTAACCATTCTGAAAACCGCTATAGGTCCCAAAAGACAAATTTTTACCCACCGTTCTTAAACAGTGTCAACAGCAGCTGATTTGCGCGTTCCTAAGTTTTGGTAGGTTTTAGCATTTTTTCACATTGTTGGATTAGGTGTATGTTTTCCTCGTTTTTTTCTAACTTTTCTTTTGCTATATTAAGCAGGCGTTGGGCTGATATGTGAAGCGGTATAGTTGTTGAGCTTTTGTGAGGGGCTTCTAGGTTTTTATTAGGGTTTTGATTTATTTGTTGTATCAATTGATTGGCATATATGAGTGACTGTTTGATATGTTTTAAATTGTTATAAAGCTTTTTATTGAAATGCTGGTTATACATTTCTTGGTTTTTCCAGGTTGCGTTATGAGCAAGATAAATCAGATAACGCATGTCAAAAAGAAGCGTTGTATCGTTTGGAAATAAACTACAACTCAATAAAGAAAGGTTTTCTAGTATTTGATCTAGCTTGAAAAGCTCATTTGCCCCGTTTTCGAGAATCTTAACCTTTTTTATTACTTGACTGACTGTTTCTGTGCTCAGTAGTTTGAGTTTATATAAAAAATCTTGCGTAATACCTGACACAGTGCATTTTTTCTTAATCAATATTGTATAGAAGATAGTGATTTCTTGTAACATGGACCACGCTTTTTGGGCAGCCTTTTGCTCTGATTGCTTTGATAAATATTGTAATCCAATTTCCATTAAAGCGGTTATATATTCGGTTTGATAATTTTGTTGAAAGTTTTGTTGAAAGTTTTGTTGAAAGTTTTGTTGAAAGTTTTGTTGCATCTGTTTTTCTGTTGAGGTAGATTGTTCGTGTTTTAAAGGCCAATTGCATAAATGTGTTTTACAAGCTTCGAACCAGCTTATATGAGAGCTCATAAGATCGATGAAACTTCGTTCTAACGTATAGTGAGCGCATGTTTTTATGCTCGAAAATAGATAGTGTAAAGCTTGTTCAAAGCCATTTGTTTTTTCAGCGTATATGATCCCTAATTGATACTCTAAGCTAGCAAATTTTTCAGATGATTTAAGGTCGATAAATATAGAAGGATATCGTTTTATCACTTGTGACACAGTTTCTGGGTTTGAGAGTTTCAATTTGTTTTGTGTGTGTGTGAGGTATGTGACAATGTCGTTGCCTATTTTTTTCATCTCAAACACATAAGGGGACGTCTTTGTCATTTCTAGAAATTTTTGTTTTTCTGCTGAATCTGTTGTTTCTTTTTTATTTTCTATGTGTGAGCTGAGTTCTTCTAAATAACTCAATAGCATATCCCACTGTCGATCTGAGGCTAAAAAGTGTACTCTATCCATCATGAGATCAGAATTTAATTTTTGATTTTTATATAACCAATTTATGTGATTCTTTAAACGAGAATCACTGCCTTGTACGCATTTTAAGTTGCTAATATATTTTTTGCTGTTTTCTTCTTGAAATTTGCCACTCACAGTCACAATAGAGCCATAATAATCTGCAGCAATGGATGCTGTAATCGATTTTTTAATCGGATCACTAGTTTCTTGCACTATCGTATCTATGTATTTACCCAATTCTTTACGGACTAAGCTAAAGTGATCTTTCTTTAGATGGGTGTTATTTAGTAGAGCTTTTAGGTATTCAATGGTGTACTGTTGTCTTTGCTTTTGTGTGTTGTTTTTGAAATTTGTAGGGTGATTTTTTAGATAGACCAGTAATTGCTCGCACAACTGTGTACTATCACTATCGTCCTTATGTAAAAGGATCAAAATTTTTTGTTTTATAGCATCTTGCTTGCTCCAAGTGTTTCCCCATGGGATATGTTTATAAAAATATTGGAGTTGCTCTTGTTCCTCTTTTAGGTCTTCTAAAGTCTTTTCAAATTGTTCAAGTTGATTAGAATAATAATACAACTGTGCTATGTGAAATAGGGATAACTGTAGTGTTTCTTTTTTTTCTTTAAAATTTTGGCAAAGTGTTTTCAAGTATTGTGTGTTAACTCCTTGTAATCCTAAGACTTCAGGAATGTTTTTGTAATACTGTTTAGCTTCTTTCGAATTGGGGTCGCATTGCAACCAGCAAAGTGCGGCGTTGAGTTTGCTTTCTATTGGAGTGTTATCTGTATTGGATGGATAAAAAGATGCATAAAAAGCGCAGTCATGAAAAGTCCATGTGCCTTTTTTTTTATTTTCAAAGTAGGAAAGATATTGCTGACCACCTTCTAAATACTGTGTGACAATAGCCTGCAGTAGGGTTGTATAGGTATGTTTGTTTTGGTTGCTTTTTGGTTTTGTATTTGAAAGATGATGTTGAGTTAAAATGGTTAATAATTTGCCAATGAAAGATTGTAGTTCATCGTGTGTTTCCTTAAGTATTGTTAAATAAGATTTCCAAAGGCTTACTAGTTTTTGTTCTGAAAGGGGGAATGATAATCGATCAGTTTTTTCTAGCTTAATATAAGATATGAACATTGCAAATAGCTTCTGTGAGGTACTGATATCTTTATTTTTTTCTAACAAAATGATCAATTTTTTACCTATCTTTAATGCTTGTTCATTTTCTTGTGTGTCCAGCAACAGCTGAATCCATTGTACGTGCTCGGTTACATTTAGATTGGGTTGGCTTTGTAATTGTTTGATACGCTCTTGTTTTTGAGTTTCATTGAGACTAGGCTGTTCTGCAATGTAATCCTTAGGGCTGTGGGGGTGTTGTGTGTTTGGCTTTTTTTCTAATATTTCATTTTTTAGGTTTTTCTTTTTCTGTTTTTTGGGTAATTTTATGTTGATGTGATCCTCAGCAGCAATATGGTTTAGTTGACATAAGATATGATTTAATTCTTGATGTTCAGGGCTTTTTGTTGCTGATGAAGCATATTTCATTGTAATGGGCAGTAATAAAAAGCGAATAATTTCTCTAGAGAGAGAGTCTAGCTCATCTAGTGTTTCCAGCTCTGCCCATATTTTTAATAGTTTTTTTGGTGAAATTAATTGGTCATCTATAAAGCCTTGGTGGTATGTCAGTGTTTCGTCGGAGCTGTTTGGTTGGTACATTTTTACTAAATGTGGTTGTATGAGTTTCAAATTATTTTCTTTTAAATTTCGACGTAAAATTAAACGATCCCAACCACTTTCAATATCAGGAAGAAAGTATTCTATTTCTCTTTTTTGAAGAAAATCAATAACTTTAAAAGGTACAGGCCAAGAGCGTATGGTTTGATTTGCATGCTGGCGAAGTTCACCGCAAGAAGACAATCGATCTCCTTTCTGATAGCGAAATTTTGGATTTTTACAATTTATGTCTAGCACAAAGCCTTTGTTCTCTTTGAGCTTGACTTTGATACGAAATTTATAACCATTGCCCGGCAGTTCAGACTCTGTCATGATTAAGTTTAAAATTTGATTGTGTAGAGGGTTTTGAGTTGTGACTTGATTAGGGGTAAGGCCTAACTTATAGCAAATAAAGGCAAAAAATTGAGCTCTGGCCCAGTTTTTTATGGATTGATTTGATTCAGTGAGTTGTAATGGACTGAAGATGTTAATGTCTAAGTCTTTTTTCCTTTGGTTGTTTTTTTTGAAATGTTTATTCAGTCCAAGATAGTGGGAAAATTGTTCCCGATATTTACTGTTTTGTACAAAGGATCCGCTAATATACGTATCTTTGGCACCCGTGTGATGAAACCAATCTAATACTTCATTAGTTGTTATGTTTACGGCTTTACCTTCTTTTAGTAATGGTAAAGTGATTTTCTTGTTCAGCATTTCTTTTAGAAGAGTGTCATTGTCATTTGCCGATTCTGATGTGGCAACAGGGTGTTTAGTAATAAAAGTGAAAGGATCGTTGTGTTGTTTGTCTTCATTGCTTGCATCTTGAATGTACTGTTTGAGTGAGTTGTGTAAAGCTAGTAAGCTTGTTTGTGTATTCTTTTGAGTATAATTTTGTAATTCTTCTAAGTTGATAGCATTTTGTGTTTGAGCTGAGCGTAGATCTTGTGTGCCTTCTGCCTGGCGTTTTTGTTGTTGGGTTTGATTAGGTTGTTTTGGTATTCCCTGGTATGACTTATGAGGTTGAGTAGCAGTAGTTAAAGGAACGGTCATATGAAATTTTAGATATTTAACTTTTATTGTTCAGTTACTAGCTTTGGCTATTTTTAATCTGTACAGTTAAGAGCGTACTATATCATAAATTAAATAACTGCTTTGTGATTTTACTAATTTTTCGTTGTCTTGTGGAAGATACGTTTTAATGCATGGCTGAGTTCTCTTTCTAAGTTGAGGCGCTGTTGTGCAACATCATTTAGTGCAGGCACAAAATATTGGAAATTGCTGCCGCCCTGCTCTTTGGCTCGATAGCGGGCAATATCGGCTTGTTTGAGCAAAACCCGTCCGTCCGTCATCTCTTGATCGCTGACCGATATGCCAATGCTGGGAGAGACAAATATCGGTTGTTGTTGGGTGAATATGGGTTCGGAAAAGCATTGCAAGATTTGTTTGGCAATTACAGTTGTATGTTGTGGGTCGTTCAGGCCTTCTAGCACGATGACAAATTCGTCACTGCCAAAGCGGGCTACAGTATCTTGTCTTCTAACACAAGTGATAAGACGAGAAGCTGTTTCTTTGAGTAAATGATCACCCACTTCGTAGCCTAAGGACTCGTTGATACCATGAAAGTTGTCTAAATCAATAAAGAGTAGGGCGACTAGTTGGCCACTTCTTTCAGCACGTAAAATAGCTTGAAAAATTCGATCGTAACATAGATGTCTGTTGGCCAGTCCTGTGAGTTCATCGAAGTGTAGTAAGCGAAAAATTTGATCGGTGCTGTTTTTTAAACTTAATGTGTAACGCAGAATTCGGTTTAAGATTTGATTGTCCCAGTGCTTATCTTCTAAGATTAGGTAATCTTGGCAGCTACGATAATGATGCCTATGAAAGTTTTCTTCCTGGCTTTTGGACAAAATGAGTATTAAAGGAACACCAGGGGCTTCGTGGGCGATGGTGTTGATGGTTTTAAAATCGTTGGATTCGGGTGTTTTGGCTTCACTGTTATCAAGGTATGTGTTTCTTATATCTATAAAGATAAAGTCAAATAAAGTATTACTGATTATTTTTTGTGCTTCTGAACGTGTGCAAAGAGACGTTATACATGGAAGCAGAGCTGATTCTATCAGTGCCTGGTTGAGTTGAGCCAGGTCGTCCGATTTGTTTTTGATCAGTAAACATTTGTGCTGTTGAGGGTTTTGGTCCTTTATCATAAGGTTTTCCAGTTTTTTGGATAGAATAGTATAGTACCTGAGTCTTTGATTTAAAGTTATAATCTAATCATTACCAAGCTTAGCTATTTTGCAAATTTATTTTAGTAGATAAATGTTTGATTGCAGGTTATTTATACGTTTTATGGATGTTTAATGTGACTGGTTAGTTTCTAACGATTTTGATGCTTTAAACTTGTTTGTGTACGTTCCTAGGGTAGGTTTGTTGAAAGTTTAATAAGTTTCTGGTAAAGGGGTCAGTTGTCTCCAATAATTGATTCCGCGAGTTTTAATCGAAAATAGTTTGCCTGTAGGACAGCAAAGTACATAAGCTTGTTAAGCTGGTTTGTAGCGCATTGTGACACAATGCTGTGACCTTGTGAGGTATGAGTGATTGATTTGGAGAAATCAGTAAGCATATGATTTAAATCCGCTATGATTGTCGTTGCTACTGGCAATTGATTAATTTTGTTTGCAGCTGTGTTAATTTTTTCCCTTAGATTCTCTGTGTTAACAGTGTATTGGCTTGGAGGGCGTCTCAAATTTGTGATTGAGCTGATAAATTCTTCACTAATGGACATGATGTTGTTTAGAAAGTCCAGCTGTATTTTATGATGTTCTTGGTAATCTGTGTTGTTTGATAATACGGATTTATACGTTTTTGCTTCGCCATTTTGGAATGCTTTTAATCGATCAGTGGCAGCATCAGACATTGCTGCTGTAACAAGTGCTGAACGTGTGGAAATGTTTGTTTGAGAGTCTTGACTTTCTTCTAAAATCTCGTTAGGTTTCGGTAGTATGCTGATTTTATCAGTGACATAAAGGTTGGGAAAAGTTTGTATTTTGCAGATGTCTATGGTCAGACGCACTTTGAATAGTTGTAAGGGGTTAAAAGCTGCTTGAGTTTGCACACTCCATCTGGCATGTTTTACAAAGAGTAAGCGAAGTATTGATTGGTTGTCTGGATTGAGTGTTTTGAGTAAAAAGAACAGTGAGACTTGAGGTATGGTAATTTTTTTAGATGCCAGTTGATAACTTAATTCTGAAATTATAGTTTGTGCTGCAGGATGGAGAATGGAGTTAAAGATAAAGCTTGAGCTCATTCCTATGGAAAAACTTAGAATGTTTTTGAAGTATTGATCGTGGAGTCGGTCAAGGGTTCCATAAAGACTGGTGTCTGTTTCTACCCCGTATGGCTTATTGAAGAATCCAGTGCAGTCTTCACTGCCGCACACAGCGATTGTCTCTAAATCTGGGTTATCGATGCTGGTGCGGCCAGGAGTTGTTTTGTGCCACTTTAACGTGGTGTTGTGTTGATCGTCTTGAATAACTTCCTGTTTCCCTCCTGGCTCTGTGGTGATTAAATATCTGAAGGAAGTGATTCTATCCTTAACAGGTATTTCTGGCTCTTCTGATTTATTGCTGAACTGGTCTTGTGCCTTTAAGCTTTCTAGTTGTTGTCTTTGGTTGTTTAGAGAATTCTTGATAGCTTTAACAGAGATTGCTTTAGCGGATACCATGGCCAGAGCATCTGGTATTGGAGTGTCTCCTACCGTGGGGATTTTTAAATAGATATTTTTAGCAATGGAGCCTACCAACAAGTTGAGCACAAGGGGTTGGGGCATGGTCACGACGACTTGATTTTTGTGGATGTCTGCTTGGGTGTAGGAGGAGATAATGATGAATTCAGGGATTAGAGAAAAGGTATGACGTACAAATGTAAGAGCTTTTAATTTATATTCTTGATGGTCTTCAAACAATTCTTTGTTGAAACTGTAATGATGAAAGAAAAACATCATATATTTTATCATGGTTCTGAAAGCTTTAATGGTTTCTTGGGGTAACCCTGATGTTTCATGAATGCGGTCATTGATTACATCTTCTATGTTTAGAATTTTATCTACAGTGACTTCTTCATTGGATAAAAAATTAAACCCGTTGTACCGGCCCAGCTCGCTATAATTGCATTCCATTAACAATTTTTGTAGGATTGATGTGTTTTGATTGGATTGAGGATTAGTTGAAGGTGTTGTGTTTGAGGGCATTGCCCTTGCTGATTTAAGCATTTAAACCTCTTGCTTGTTAGTGCAGTAGTATATTGTGCTTTGTAAAAAAATGCTTTAGATGGTTAATAGAGTGTGTAGTTTACCGAAGGGCTTACCTGAAAGTAAAGAGGTGAGCTTACACTTATAGGAGGGCAGAGTTTGTATTGCTCTTTTTTTATTTGAACAATACTAATAGAAAACAGCCATGAGCGATGTAATTTTTGTCACCCCAGGTGATGAAAATTACATTTGCACGGTAAATTACTGTAACTTATAGCTTATAGGAGAGAGCGTTCAAAAATGAAGAAAAGCTGTCCTAGCCCAGCTGCAAATCCAAGCAAGGCACCGATTAAGATTAAAATACGTTCATCTTCTTGAAAAGCAGGGCGTAATAAGTCTTGAAACTCTTCAGGTGCTAAGGCTTGCATGCGTTTGCAGAACATTTTTTCTAAAATTTCAGAGCGTTCTTGATTAAAGCCCGGATCGTCGGTCGATTCTGTGGTCAGTTCAAAGGCTTTTTCTTCAATGCTGCGCTTGATGTCTACAAAGCCATTAGGACCTATAGTAATCTGCGCGAGGGTTTTCATGGCTCCTCCTTCTATTAATGGCTTAATGTGTTTTTTGATAATGGCCTTGGTGCGATAGCCGTGTGACCCATCTACCATTTCTTTTAGTAAAAGCTTGATTGTAATCATTTCTTGAGTGATGAGTCTGCTAAAAGCAGCAGAGACTTCTTTTTGACGTTTTAAAAATAGCCCTTGTAAGTGCAGTGGCCCAATCATCACAGGTTCCAGAGGTCTAAAGATACAATTTAGAGCAATCCAGTTTGTTGCGTAACCAACTAAAAAGCCAAAAAAGGGCAGTACCCAAGTTTCTGGAAAATAAATCCAACATATCATTTGTATTAGACCAAAAGGCAGGCCAAAATATAGACCAGAGTAGATGACAAATTTGAGTTCTTCTTTTCCGCATTCTTGGAAAACATTATTCATTAAT
Organism: Pseudomonadales bacterium; assembly: GCA_028281605.1. GTDB lineage: Bacteria > Pseudomonadota > Gammaproteobacteria > Pseudomonadales > JANQJO01 > JANQJO01. Next base: position 16,702 of record JANQJO010000102.1, on the reverse strand, counting down.
TTACGGTCTCTGGCGGCTTGTTGTACAATCATTTCTTTAGGATTGAGCAGTTCTTCAATGTTGGCCGTTAAGTCTTCTACCAAGTTTTCGATAATAATGGGCACTTGCTTGCGAGCACGAGCATAGACTCGGTTTTTGACGACTCGGGGGATGTTTTCCCAGAGTACCGCGTTTTTTTCCGTCATAATTTCATCAGTGTATTCTTCAATGTGATTAATGACCATGGCTGTCATGTGTTCGGCTATTTTTTCAGGTTGCATTTCTTGGAAAAATTCTTCAATGGTGCCGAGTTTGCTGAGTATGCGATCAACGACGATGCTGGACATTTTTTCAACTTTTGAAGGAACGATACCCTGCCAGCCAAACCATGGCTTAATGCCTATATATTCGACAGGCCAAAAGGTTAGTTTGATTGCTAACCAATTGGTGGTCCAGCCTATTAGAGCGGCAATGATTGGAATACTTAAGTATTTTAGAGCATGCTCTCCACTGAGTGCCGAAATAATAGGCGTAAAAGCAGATAGATCTATTGTTGACATTTTTTGTAGAGAACCATCATTTTACCTGACTATGATAAAACCAACGATTATACCGATTTAAGGAGTAACATAAAGTGAAATTTTGCCATTGTCCTGTGCTTTTGGCTTTGTTCTTATGCTGCTTGCTTCACTGTGATGATGTCTTTTCTGGTCATACGGATCACTTTGGCGCTCTTTGCGATCATTTGTTTACTTCTATTGCGACTATACAAGGGGAGGGGCACCGTAGCCCTTTGGTGGGGCAAAGGGTGCTTACGCAAGGGGTTGTGACAGCTTTATTGTATGAGGGTCGTAATGAGTATCAAAAAATAGACGGTTTTTTTATACAAGAGCCCAAGGCTTCGAGTCCTTTGTTGGCTTCTCAAGGATTGTATATTTACAGTAAGGCCAGCCGTGTGATGAGTAAAATGATGGTCAGACCTGGAATGCGAATTGCTGTGAGAGGGCGTGTTAAAGAGTATCATGGTTTGACAGAGCTGACTGATGTCGAGGCAATTGAGTATTGTGGTGATACAGTGTTGCCCAAAGTTGTGCATTTGGATACTTTGAGATTGAGAGAATTAGAGGTCTATGAAAACATGCGAGTGTCCTTACCTATTGTTTATGTTCGGAGTTTAACGCAGTTGGCTCGTTACGGTGGTGTTGAGGTTGGTTTAGGTGTAGGTGATCCTGTTGTTAAGCAATCTGTGATGTTGGAGGGCAAGCATTTAGAGTCCACATTATTTGTAGATGAATCGTCTTCTTTGATGGAATTGTATTTTAAACATCATTTTCGGGTTGCGGATCAATTTAAAGAAGTGAAAGGTATTTTGAGTTATCGTTTTAATCGTTATCGCATTTATCTGGAGTCATTACCTGTGTGGGTTCAGCGCAATCCTAGACCTACGCCTTTTAGTCGTTCCCTTGATGCTTATGTTAGAATAGTGGTTTTAAATTTAAATAATTACTTTAATGGGAACAATCAAAAAAGCTTTTTAAAAAATTCTAGAGGTGCTCGTTCGCAAGCGAGTTTTATGTTGCAAAATAAAAAATTGCGTAAAGCTTGGCAATTTTTAAAACCCGATATTGCTTTACTTTCAGAGATGGAGAATGATGGCCAACAGTATGGTAGTGCTGTATTCACGTTAGAGCAAGTGCTTAGGGGCAGTGTAGAAGGGATACGTTGGAGATACTTGCGTCACGATTATAAAACGTTAGGGTTTGGCCGTATCAGCAATGTCATTTTTTATAATCAAAATAAGGTAGAACCTTTGGGTACAGTCAAAGTGTTGTCGCAGGCGCAACTTGGGTTGAATGTTCGACCTATTTTAGTGCAGAAATTTAGGCAAAAATACAATGGGTTTATTTTTTGGGTTGCTGGATTGCACTTGAAATCTAAATCTGGTTGTGAAAAAGCGCTAGGACTCGACAAGGATCAAGGGCAAGGGTGTTGGAATTTTTCGCGATTAAAAGCGGTAAAAAACTTGGTAGCTTGGGCGCAAAAAAATATTAATCTTAGCAAGATCCCTTTGATAATAGGAGGGGATTTTAATGCTTATATAGGCGAAGAGCCTATTGCCTATATGCACAACTTTGGTTTTAGAGGGGTTTTGTCGCTGTATGATCACCATCCTTATTCTTATTTATATCGAGGGCGCCGGGGGTTATTAGATCATATTTTTATAAGCCAACCAGGTTTAATTTATGTTGACTCTGCTAAAGTGGTGCATATGAATGCGGATGAGTTGCCAGCGTTATCTTATCAAGAGAACCTGCCTGCTATTTTTAGGCAGAAATTAAAAACGGGTGAGCATGCGTTTCGGTTTTCGGATCATGATCCGGTGGTTTTAGAGTTATTGACGCGATAGAAGTGGCAGGTAGTGGTGGTATAAGAAATTTAACTTTAATGATTATTATGTAGGTGCTTTATATGCGAAGTTTTAAACAGGTTTTTAACCCTTTTTTTGGCAACAATGGATCTTTTGAACATCAGCGCAGTGGAACCTCCCCTGTTGCTGTTCGTAACAACAAGGTACAGAGGTCTGCGAACAGTTTCGAAAAAGATTCTGGCAGTGGTTTGGATTTGGAGGTAACGGCAAGAGTCGATAGTTTGGGGGTTATAAAACCGTCTGATGATTTCAGAGGGTCTGTTGATTCTGGTACTGAATATTGCGGGGGTATTATCCCCGTGAGTCCGGAGTTGCATGAGCGTATTGTTGCAACAGAAGTGTCGTCACCTTGCCTACCTGAAGAGATGGAAAAGAGGCATGTTCAGATGTATAATGCACATGGCTTTAAAGAGCTGGCAGACAAGGGTATAGAGTATAAATTAGATGTTCATGAGATAGAGTTTAATGAGCAAAAAATGCAGATCGTGATTCAGTCCTTGTCCAAGGAAGAAGGAAGTACTCATAATGGTAAGTCGGCTGTGGCTATACCAGGCATGAATGAAAACGGCTTTTTTTGTAGAAAAACAGCAGAATCATTGTTGGAGAATGGTTATAGTGAGGTTTTTTTATTGACAGGTTATGGGCAAGGATTGAATATTCCTGCAGAGAAAGAGATCGCAGATAATGATCTTGGGGACTTGGATACACAAGTTTCGTTTTATAAGTGTTTGTTTGATATTATTTTAAAAAATAGAAAACATAAAGAAAAAATAACTGTGGATGCTCACAGTTTGGGTGCATTATTATTGCAGGTAGGGTTGGCTAAGGGCTTAATATCCAGTGATGAAATTGATAAGGTGGTATTGAGAGCTCCTGCAAATAATCTTGTGAAAAAATCGATTTTAGATAAAGTCTATGAAAAGTTTATGGAGGGTGATGATAGATATCAGTTTTTTAAGATTGCAAATAATGATGCTCCTGAGGAATATAGTCAGCTGATAGAAAAAGATCCCACTGGTCTGGGCGAAGCTAACATAAAAAACTTAAAAATTTATAAAGAAGCAGGAACGTTTTTTGAAAGTGAAGAGTTAAGGGAAAATTCTTGTGCAAAAAATCTCACAGTAGAAGTTTACGTTCCGGTAGAGGATAAGATAGTTAGTTCTGGTGAGGAAATTGCAAAAGTTTTTTCAGAAAAAAATGGCAATATTGTTAAGTATTTTCAGGTTAAAGGTGGGCATTTTGATCCAGTTTGGAATTTTGAACTCTTAGAATCCAATGTGCCCATGAATTCAAAGGAGTTAGACTAGTTTATTTTTTGCAAATTCTGAAAAATGGCTTGACTAGAATCTTCCATTGTTGAGAGCCATTCCAGGGCTTTTTGTTTGTTGTTGCTCAGTGTTGCTTCAGCCGCATGACGACCAGCACTGTACATTTCACGCAGTGAGGACTCTAGGCTTCTAAAAGAAGCTTGGTCCCCATATTTGTTTCTGCTTTCATTATTATAATACCATTGTCCTAATTGGCCAGTGTTATGATCATCCAGTTGGTCTACTGTTTTAGAAGAAGTGCCTGCAAAAATTCTGTAGATTTCGTTTTTCCAGACAATAATATCAAGTTTAATACCATCAAAAAAATATTCATTGCTGGCTTTAGAAATAACATTGCTCATTGAATCTGCACTTTCAACCAAAGCCTTAACCGAACTGGTGGCTTGATCGTTGCGCTCTACTTGCTCTTGTGAGTGTTCGACGATCATTTTAATATTCTTATCTGATTCCACTGTTTGATGTTTAATTTGTTCTACTAACTGGGTGATTTCGTCAGTGGTTTGATTCGTCTTTTGTGCTAGGTTGCGAACCTCGTCAGCCACAACTGCAAATCCTCTGCCTTGTTCTCCTGCACGAGCTGCTTCAATGGCTGCGTTCAGAGCCAATAAATTGGTTTGCTCAGCAATAGCTGCAATTGTGCTGACAAAACCTACAATTTTTTCTGCTAAGCCTTTGAGTTCGGAAACATTTTCATAGCTGGTTTTGGCAATATCTGCAATTTTGATTAAAGATTTAACTGATGTGTCTAAATTTCCCGAGACTTCTTCAAATAAGCAATTGGTTGCCGCTAAACGATCGTCTTGTTGTTTGAGTGAGCCGGTTGTACTAGAGATTGAATCTCTAACATGAGTGGTCATACTGTTGGCTTCTGCGATCAACTCTTTAAATTTAGTTATATCTTTAATCTCTTGGTTGTGGGATGTCTCAGATTGTTGTAATTGTTCTTGCAAGGAGTGTGTTTCTTGTTCGAGTTCTTGTATTTGTCTTTTATAAGACTCTAGTTCTAAGTTGTTCTCTTGACTGGTTGAAACTTGAGTTTTATTGAACCACATGCCTGCTTTCCCTAGCTATCTGTTATCATTTGTGATTTTGTATGAGGGATATTTTGTGTCTTTCCCTAAAAAATAGTAAAGCAGAGGATTTGAAGAAAGTGTATTGTTTTTTTACTTAAGTAATGGTTTGAAGCAAGGACTAATAGCTTTTTAGTTTCTATTTTTACAAAAATTAAAGGAAGAGATCATTTTCTTGACATAATCTAGCCTGCCATCGTTTTATCCTAATCAAAAGTATTTTAAATAAATCGAAAAAAGATACAGATGAGGAAGCAAGAGAGTGATAAATTCTAAATTCAGGTTTATACAGCTCTATCCTTTTTACTGTTGTTTATGCAAGATTGCTCTGTTTAGAGTGTTTACAATGTCAATAATGGCCTTTCTTGTTGGTTGTAATGCTGCGGAGTTAAATGGCTTACTGCAAGATGTTGATTTAGGTCAGTTACCAATTGTTTCACAGCCTGGTGGAAGTGCATCTGATGATATTTTGGACTTACCTCCGACACCTGAATTTAATGATGATTCTGGTGGCGGTTTGTTGTTAGATGAGCCACCATTGCCTCCTTCTTCTAACCCAGGGGGAGGGGTAGATGGATTGTTACCAGCCAACCCGCCGTCACCTGGAGTTGTTGTTAATCCTCCACCTGAGGTCGTTGTTGATCCTCAGATTGCTCAAGGGAAGCAAAATTTTGCGGTTAGATGTCAAAGTTGTCATGGTCCTAATGGTGCAGGGGCTGCTGTAGTGCCTCGTGCGCTTAGGGCAGGTGTTTGTCTTCGAGTCGATTGTGGTAACCTTGCAGCTTTAACCAATTACATTACTCAATCGATGCCGCCTAACAATGTAGGTGCTTGTGTAGGTGCTTGTTCTGAAGGTATTGCGAAAAATATTGTAGCGGCCTTTGCAAGAAGTACCGAATTAAGCACATTATCAGAACAGAGCCTTGTATTAAAAATTTTAAGCAACTTTATTCATAGCTCTCATGTAGAAGTCATTGAGCAAGACTCTGGTCGTAAAATTTTTGAAAGTACAGTTGTTGAAGAAGGGTATAAATGAGAGCTTGATGAGAGCTTGGAGAGCTTGATGAGAGCTTGGAGAGCTTGCTAGCTGTTTCTTTAATAAAATAAGACGTGAGTTGTGAAAATTACATTGGTGTAATAAAAGATTCTGCTTTTGTACTGAAATAACGTGTTTGTTGATGTTAGTCTAAGGGTATTCACATTTTAATATATTTAACAAAAGGTTTACTGATATGTTAGTAAATTTTAAAGATGTATTGTTGTGGACAGCTTTATTTTTCTTGCTTGGGGCTTGTGACGGCGGTAATTTAGGTATCCCAAGCGGGAACTCTGGTATTGTGCCTTTGCCTGATTCAAATGGTGGTACTGTAGGAGGGATTCCAAGTGGTGGTAATTCAGGAGTTGTTTTAATTCCTTCGACAGACAGTAATGGTAATGTTGTTGGAGGCATTCCTGATGGAAACTCTGATCCTGTACCCTTACCGCCCTCAAATTCAGGGAGTGATAACAATAATAATGATAACAATAATAATGCGGGTAATGATAACAATAATGCAGAGGCTTTGGCGCAAGGTAGGCAGTCGTATGAGCAAAGTTGCGGTGTTTGTCATGGGGCTGATGGTGCAGGCAGTGCGATTTATCCTGGATCTATTAAAGTAGCTGATTGTGTATTATTGGACTGCTCTAATCAGGCGGATTTATCGGCGTATATCGCCAGTGACATGCCGCCTGGTAATGCGGGTGCTTGTATAGATCAATGTGCTGATAATGTTGCTCAGTTTATGATACAAGGTTTTTCTGTTGCAGCGAGGCAGCAGGCCACAGGCATGCTGAATATGATCAATGCGATGATTAAGAGTAGTTCTAGCATTAAAATTTATGATCAAAGTTCAGGTAAGAAAGTTTTTGAGTCAGTCGTGAAACAAGAGTAAATAGCATTGGTTGAGTATAAATAATAAGTATAAAAAATTATGGGTCTATATCAAATGATGGCTGCCATTAAAACCTTAGTGTTTTCAACAGTTCTGGCTTGTAGTTTGGCAGGCTGTTTAGGTAGTGATTTAGGGGGTATTGTTGATGGATTACCTAATGTAGACCCTGGTGCTTCTGCGGGTGGTAACAACAGTAGTGGGCTTTTACCACCTCCGCCTGCATCTGGTGTTACTCCTCCAGTCAATAATGGTAGCGGCGGCAATAATGCACCTTTTGTGGATCCAAGTCCAGAGCCTGCTGAAGTGGGGCCGGAGCGGCAATATGCGCAATTGTGTGCGGGGTGTCATGCCCTTGATGGTAAAGGGGTGGCTGAGCGCGGAACAGAACCGATTGGCCCTGGTGCTTGTAGCATTGCCAATTGTTTTGATGTGCCGAGTTTGTCTCAATACATTGAAAATAATATGCCCAGAACTGGGCCAGTGGCTTGTATGGGGCAATGTGCGCAAGATTTAGCTGCGTATGTGATTAACACATTTACTAATAATGCGCCTCCGATAGCACCACCGCCTGCCTTTGGGCCTCCAGAGCCACAAACACCTGCTCAAGGTCGGCAATCCTATCTTCAATATTGTGCCAGTTGCCATGGTAATACAGGTCAAGGGGGAGCAGGGTTTGGTGGTTCCATTCGTCCTGGTAGTTGCATGAGGACGGACTGTACTAACATTGATTTTCTATATAATTATCTCAGTATTGCAATGCCACCTCCACCAGATAACCCTAGTGCTTGTGTGAGAGAGTGTGCGTTAGGGGTTGCGACTTATATGGTGGCTGGTTTTCAGGTTGCGAGGACCAATGAAGAGGGTGTATTGGCCGCTGATGATTTAAGGAATATTGTTGAGGAATTAATTCAAACCTCACGTATAAAAGTTTTTTCTCAAGAATCGGGTGATCAGCTTTATCAGCGTGAACCTTTGATTCGTGTGCATTAGCGGTTGACTGTCTATCAGCCCAGCTTATTTTATCGTGATTTGTTTCTGTATTTTTTTACGTTTTATTTGTTTTTTGATCTATTGTGATATCTTCTTCTTTTTTGAGAGAATGCATTCTTCTTAAGGTCTCTTGTTTGTTAGATTTAATTTCACTCAATTGTTTCTGCTTTTGATCAGCATTTAATATAGGGTGCTTTTGTATTAGGTCTGCAGCTTGATTGAGTTTATTAATTGATAATCCGTTTTGGCCTTTGTCTAAATACCTTTGACTTTCATTTAAGTAATAGTTTATTTCCAAATCTGCTTTGAATTTTATCAATTGTTGCCTGATTTCGGTTGCTTTGCTATGAGTCAGTTTATGCTGTAATTTAGCTTCTTCGACGATATTTGCTGCGCTATTAATGTATTGATTTGTTTTTTGTAAGATTTGAATTTCGTCTATTTTTTGTGCTGGCAAGGTTTCATTCACTTGGCTGAATTGGATGGCTTGATTGGCAAGTAGTTGTAGTTGTGGGTGTTTCGGGTCTAAAGTTCTACCTTCCGCGAGCAAGGTTACAAATTGTTGGGTGATCAGTTGAAAAATAGACAGATCGATGCCAATGCTATAGATTCCATTGAGCAGTTCGCATAAAGTGTGGGCTTGATTACAAATGGAACGGACACGTTGTTTTCGTGCTGTTGTAGCTTGTTGATGCTTGTGTGCCATTATGCTGATGGCCAGCCCCAAGACCAAAATAAGGAATAAGCCTATGAATAATGGTAGTGGTTTGTTTGTCATCTTGCTGAAACTATAGGTTAAAAGTTGATTATGTACAAAAGATTGAAAAAACAGAATGTTAGTTGTTTAATGTTGTAGGGAAAACAGCTTGTTTGAAAAATAATCCGTTTGACTAAATAGATGCCTGTAGCCTAAAAAGCATTATATGGCTGTGTGTTGATAAGACAGTTACGAGTAAACTGTCAATTAATAGTCTGTATTATGTTAAGTGTGTAGTTACAGTAGGTGACAGAAAATGATGAGCAGTTGGTTGAGGTAAAGAGATGAGATATTATGGGTAAATCTCTGGTTATTGTTGAGTCGCCAGCAAAGGCGAAAACGATTAATAAATACTTAGGTAAGGATTATGTTGTTAAATCCAGCGTGGGTCACGTACGTGATTTGCCAGTATCTGGCAATAGTAAAAAGGTTGACCCAGTTGCACGAGCCAAAGAGGCGGCTAAAACGCGTAAACTGTCTCCAGATGAGAAAGCACGTTTTAAAGCCATCAAGGCCAGGCAGGCACTGGTGGATCGTATGGGCATTGATCCAGACAATGATTGGGTAGCTCGTTATGAGATACTGCCAGGTAAGCAAAAGGTCATAGATGAGCTCAAGCGATTAGCGGAAAATGCGGATCAAATTTTTTTAGCGACTGATTTGGATAGAGAAGGGGAAGCCATTGCTTGGCATTTGCGTGAAGTGATTGGTGGAGATGAAAATCGTTTTAAGCGAGTCGTTTTCAATGAAATTACCAAATCGGCTATTCAAGGAGCCTTTGAAGATCCCAGTGATGTTGATGTGAATAGAGTTAATGCTCAGCAGGCTCGTAGATTTTTGGATCGTGTTGTTGGTTATATGGTATCGCCGCTGTTGTGGGCTAAAATTGCGCGGGGCTTATCGGCCGGTAGGGTACAATCGGTTGCGGTGCGTTTATTGGTGGAGCGTGAGCGTGAAATTCGGGCTTTTGTTCCACAAGAATACTGGGAAGTGTTTGCTGACACGCAGGCGCAAGGCAATATCGGTTTGCGCTTACAGGTTGTTAAAAAGGAAGGGGCAAACTTTAAGCCGAGTAATAAGACAGAGGTTGATGTAGATCTTATTGCGCTGAAACAACTAGACTATACTGTTATTGAACGCGAGGACAAACCGACCAAATCGAATCCTGCAGCTCCTTTCATTACTTCGACATTGCAGCAAGCTGCAAGTACTCGCTTGAGTTTTAGTGTTAAAAAAACGATGGTGTTGGCTCAGCGTTTGTACGAAGCTGGTTTTATTACTTATATGAGAACGGATTCTACTAATTTAAGTCAGGAGGCTATGAATCAGTGCCGAGCCCATATTTTAGAAAAATACGGTCAAGACTATTTGCCCAAAGCACCTAACTTGTATGCTAGTAAGGGTGGAGCGCAAGAAGCGCATGAAGCTATTCGTCCGACAGAAGTCAGCCGTTTAGCGACTGCACTTGAAGGTATGGAGCGTGATGGGCAACGTTTGTATGAGCTGATTTGGCGTAGGTTTGTTGCTTGTCAAATGACATCGGCACAATTTTTAAGTACGAGTATTAGAGTCAAAGCTGGGGAGTATGAATTAAGAACGCGAGGGCGTATATTAAAATTTGATGGTTTTCAAAAAGTGTTAGCCCCGGTCAGTAAAGGGGGTGATGAAGATTTGGTGTTACCTGATGTCAAAAAAGATGAACAACTTACTTTGAAGCAACTGGATCCAAAGCAGCACTTTACTAAACCGTCGGCGCGTTTTACTGAGGCTGCATTAGTTAAAGAATTGGAGAAAAGAGGCATTGGGCGGCCTTCTACGTATGCAGCGATTATTTCGACGATACAGGAAAGAGGTTATGTACGGTTAGATTCTCGTAAATTTTATGCGGAAAAAATGGGGGAGATAGTAACAGATCGGCTCAGTGAGAGTTTTAGTAATTTGATGGATTATAATTTCACAGCTGAAATGGAAGAGAGTTTGGATGAAATTTCTCATGGGGATAAAGTCTGGAAAGACGTCTTAAATGATTTTTATAAGGGTTTTTCTGCAAGCCTTGACAAGGCTGAAACACCTGAAGGTATGCGGGTTAATGTACCAGTTAAAACAGATATAGTCTGTGCTACTTGCGAACGCCCGATGCAAATTAGAAATGCAGCTACTGGTGTTTTTTTGGGTTGTTCAGGTTATGCTTTACCACCAAAGGAGCGCTGTAAAAGTACGATTAATTTAGTGGCTGGAGATGAAGCCGTGGATACGGCTGACTCTGAAGACAGTGAAACGGTTGCTTTGCGTGCGAAAAAACGGTGTCCAATTTGCGGTACTGCCATGGAGGCTTACTTAATCGATTCTGAGCGTAAGCTTCATATTTGTGGGAATAACCCTGATTGTGAAGGTTATTCTATTGAAAGTGGTCACTTTAAGATAAAGGGTTATGATGGGCCGGTCATAGAGTGTGACAAATGTGGGGCTGACATGCAGCTAAAGACTGGGCGTTTTGGTAAGTATTTTGGATGTACAGCAGAAGGATGTAAAAATACGCGTAAACTTTTGAGAAGTGGTGAGCCTGCACCTCCTAAAGAAGACCCTATTCCGATGCCGCATTTGAAGTGTGAAAAAACGGATGACCATTTTTTATTAAGGGATGGGGCGTCGGGCATTTTTCTAGCCGCGAGTCAATTTCCCAAGCACCGAGAAACTAGAGCACCCAAGATTGAAGAACTACTGACTGTAAAGGACAAGTTGCCGGATAAATTTAAGTACTTGCTTAGTGCGCCGATGAAGGATCCAGAGGGTCATAAAGTGATTATTCGTTACAGTCGTAAGAGTAAACAGCAGTACGTTATGTCAGAAAATGAGGTTGGTAAAGCAACGGGTTGGAGTGCTTATTATGAGGGAGGAGTGTGGGTTGCACGTGAAAAAAAGAGCAAAAAATTTTAGCAGTTGGGTATTTCAATTTCATTGGAGCTGTTATGTATGTGTTAATATGCTGTCCTCAGCAGTATTTAAGGTGCTTGGATAATCTAAGGTATAGTGTAAGCCGCGACTCTCTTTGCGTTGCATGGCGCAGCGAATGATGAGGTCTGATACCATCACTAAATTGCGCAGCTCAATCAAGTTGGCACTTATTTTGTAGTTTGAGTAGTACTCTTGAATTTCGGTTTGAAGTAAATCGATTCGATGTTTTGCGCGTTGAAGTCTTTTGTTGGTGCGGACAATGCCCACATAATCCCACATAAAGCGTCTTAGCTCATTCCAATTGTGGGTAATGACAACGTCTTCATCAGAATCAGTCACTTGGCTCTCATCCCACTGTGGTAATGCCTTAACTGAAGGCGTTTGAGGTAAGATGTTAATAATTTCTTGGGCTGCTTGCATACCTTGTACCAAGCATTCCAGCAGAGAATTACTGGCCATACGGTTGGCTCCATGTAGCCCTGTGCATGCGGTTTCACCAATGGCATAAAGATTTTTAATATCGGTTCTACCTGTGAGCGTTGTTTTAATACCTCCGCAGGTGTAGTGAGCAGCTGGCACCACAGGAATTAGGTCTTGAGATAAGTTAAAACCTAGGTTCAGCAGCCTTTGATAAATATTGGGAAAAGTTGTTTGAATAAACTCTGAGGATTTGTGGCTTATATCAAGATAGACGCAATTGATTCCGAGTCGTTTCATTTCGTGATCAATGGCTCGTGCGACAATGTCTCTGGGCGCTAGTTCTGCACGCTCATCAAAAGCATACATAAATCGTTCGCCATTGGGCAGTCTTAAATAACCTCCTTCTCCCCTTAAGGCTTCAGTCAATAAAAAACAAGGTGATTGGGGGTGGTACAAACAGGTTGGATGAAATTGATTGAACTCCAAGTTCATCACACGACAGCCCGCCCGCCAAGCCATGGCGATACCGTCGCCCGTTGCAACGTCTGGGTTGCTAGTATAAAGATAGGCCTTGGAGGCGCCACCACATGCTAAGATTGTGCATTGTGCAGCTATAGTATGAATGCGTTGTGTTTTTTTATCTAGGACGTAGGCCCCTAAACATCGGGTTGGTAGGTTTTGTGCTTGGGTCTTGTTTATGCTGTGAGTTGTTATTAGATCTATAGCAATGTGTTCTTCCAATAAATTAATGTTAGGCTTCGCCAAAATTTTATTAGTCAGTGTGGTTGAAATAGCAAGACCGGTGGCATCGGCTACGTGTAAAACACGTCTGTGACTGTGGCCTCCTTCACGAGTTAAGTGATAAGGTTGTTTGTGTGTATCCGATCCTATTGTTTGTTGAGTAGTAGAAGTGGCTGGAGTGAAGTTGACTCCCATGGCCGCTAGCCAACTCACAGCTTTAGGTCCATTTTCAATAATTTGACGAACGCTGTGCTCATGACACAAGCCTGCACCAGCGTTTAAGGTGTCTTGGATATGAACTTCGGTTGAGTCTTCTTGATCAAGCACTGCAGCAACACCACCTTGTGCATAATAGGTGTTGGCTAATGTTAAGGGGCCTTTGCTGAGAAGGCCTATGTTGAGGTGTTCTGGTAAGTGTAAAGCGAGTGTAAGCCCTGCAGCACCACTGCCGATCACTAGAATGTCAAAGGCGGAGAAATTTGTCATGATTGATCTTAATGCATAATAAATTAAGACACCTATTTTATAATAAGTTTTGTGTTTTTTATACAATACTAGCCAAAGAGAGGAGAGTGTCACTTTCAGGGAGTTTGTGATAGGTCTTACGCTGACTGTTTCTCTTTAGTGTTGGTGTTGGTGATGTTGAGGTAATAGATAAAGCAGTGGTTAATTCTCTTACTTAGGCCTTGAAATCATTGGTAATATTTGTTGTACTTGTTTGGGCTTAAATTAGGATTATGGTAAGGGCGAGCTGAAAATATGACCACTACTCTTAGTAAGGAACGAGCACGAAATATGTTGATGAGTGTATGCTTCTGAATGAAGGTTTGGAAAAATTATCATTTAAAAGTCTTAAGCAAGGGTTGGTACGTGCTGTTAACTCAGCATTACGTCAGTCAGGTGTGCTTGAAGTGACACATGCTGATGATGCCTCTAGTGCGGCTAATGCTTATTTCGATTTTCAAGGCTGGCGCATTGTGTTTGGAGGCGCCCATTGTGTGGGTCCGGAACGCGTACTCAAAAGCTGCTGATTGCTGCAGCTAACACTGTTTACCATGAAGCTCGCCATTGTGAGCAGTGGTTCCGGATGGCGCAAGCTGTTGCACGTGGATATGAGCATATTTCTAATCAAGATGTTTTCAATGTTTTTAAGCAAAATATGGCTCGTGATGCAGCTGCGATTGAAACGTATATGTTTATTAATAAACGGGCTGCACAGGCTGCAGTAGCTAATACATTTAATGTTTGTATCTGTTTCTAAGGTAAGGCACAGGAAGTAATCTACCCATTTTGAGCGGATGCATGTTTGAGCACAGCGAGTTCAGAAGCGAACAATGGGTAGATTACTTCCTGTGCCTTACCTAAGAGATGTACTCAAGTGCTTTGCCAAAAGCTGGTTAATTCAACTGAGGCGCGCCTCTCTATTTGACAGGGACATATTACCTTATAATTTTCTTGATTACAGTCGCGCTGAATACCACCTGCATATGGGTTGCCTTTAGGGTCGAATACTGATTTTACAATGGGCATGACTTTTTCAGGTACTCTTTTGTAAACCACGGCTTTTTCGTTATTAGCCAGTTGGACAAAAGAACCTGGTGGATAGATGCCAATGACTTTTATAAAGTGAGTGTAGAGACTTTTCTCTCTCTGTTTGCTTTGTCCATAGAGTTCTTGTAAGGCTTCACGCGCATTGAAGGTGGCTCTATAGGCTCTGTCATCGATCATTGCGGTATAAAACTCGCAGATAGCGACTATCAGAGCCTCAGTGCATATTTCGTCGTTTTTCAGTTTCTTTGGGTAACCTGTGCCGTTCAAACGTTCATGATGTTGTACCACAGCTGATAGCCATTTTGGGTTATTGACACCGACGGCTTTTAGCATGTTGACGGACTCAATGGGGTGGTTTCTGATTTTTGTGAGCTGCGCTTCGGTTAAAGGTGCGGTCGTACTATTGAGCAGTACTTGATACTCTATAAATGCCATGTTTGCTGTTAAAATTGCGTTCAGTAGTTGGGTGATATCATCGCTGTTGTATTTGAGTTTTTTGGCTAATAAAACTCCGAGAATGGCTGAGAAAATGCTTTGTTTTAAAGGAGATTTGATTTTGAGTAAATGTACAGTAGCAATGGCCTCATCAGGATGGTTGAGGCATGCGGTTTGAATTTTATGGGAAAGACTTGTTACTCGTTTGATGCTGTCAGTCTGAACCCCTTTGATAGCAGAAATGCATTCTGAGAGCTCAGGGATAAGCTCTGGGATCTTTTTAAATAAGTCCATATCCCTGGTTTTAAACTCCTTATGGTTCCACTTATAATGGAACAATATTTTTAAAGTCTAGTATTCATATATTATAGAAGATTTGTTTCATTGTCTTTGTGTGTATGAGTGAGATTTTTTAATGAATAGTACGCAGTATGTGATGTCTTTGTGCTTTTTCTTGATCAGCGAGCCCCGCACAATAGTGATAAAATTGCTCAAAGTCGTTATTGAACTCAGCGAGTTTTGCTTGTAGAGGTTTGACCAAATCATAATAAGTACCGAGGCTGTTCCATTGTGCGTTGTTCAAAGGGCCTTGCATCCATCCGTAAAAGGGTTTTTTGTTGGACCAATGGGTTACAACGGCGTGACTGTAAGCTTGGCGAAAAGCCTCGAGTATTTTGGCTTTTTCTAGAGCTTTGGCCTGGTCGGTTTGTTGGCTTCGGTATACATCGTTTAATCTTTCTTTATAGCTAAGAGCTATCTCTATGAATTCGTGTCGTATTTGCTGTGCTTGTAGGTACTGTTGTGCTTTTTTAGGTTGATTTAAAGCTTCAAACCATAGTTTAACTCCAGCGATTTGTACAGCGGTGGCGAAGCTTTCATTAAAGGTTGAATCGTTTTTAACATAGAGTTTTTGATGCGCCAGCTCATGAAACAAAAGTCCGATGAGGTCTGCTTCTTGGTATTTTAAGAAGGTGTTGATTAGGGGGTCCTCGAACCAGCCTAGGGTAGAATAAGCGGCTGCGCCTGATAAGTAGACATCAAGTCCTTGCTTTTGTAGCGAAGCAGCGTATTTTTCTGCTTTGACTTTTTGGAAGTAGCCTCGGTAACTGACGCAGCCTGCAATAGGGAAACACCATGTTTTGGGTTCAAGGGATAGGCTGGGTGCAGCTAAGACATTCCATACAACGTGAGGTCTGTCAATAAAAACAATAGTGTCGTAGTGCTGTTTATTGGGCAGTAGCAGTTTTTCCGAAGCAAAGGTTTTGATTTGTGGGACTAAGTGTAATAGATTTTTTTGAGCTTGGGTTAGCTCTGGTTTGTCTAGTGCTTGTTCTATAGGTATTTTGCCTTGTTGTAGTTTGAGATGGCCAATAATAATGTGAGGGTAATACGTAATGGCCTCGCAAGCACTTAAACAATAGATGATGGTTAGAGTGAAGATAAATCTAAGCCAGGCTGAGCTTAATTTGAACTTGGCTTGGCTTAGCTGGTTTGGGTGTAGATAATGTAGACAATGTAAGTGCCTAGGTTGTTTTATTGAGTACGTCATTGCGTGTGCTTTCTGCGATAGTAGCTGCTTCTGCGATTAGCTCGTCAGGTACTTGTAATTCTTTTAGGGTCGCACCTAAGTTTTCTAAAACAGCATCAAAGTGTTGATCGTTTAGCCCTTTTTCTTCTACTAAGCGCTTATGGGCTGCATTCATGGCCCGCCCTGAATATTCGTTGGGCCCGCCGAAAGCTGCGGTGAGAAAACGCTTTTGGTGTTCTGATAATTTTTTTAAGTCAACGTTTTCAAAAAAGTGTTTGATGCGCTCGTCGGCTATTACTTTTTGATAAAATTTTTCTACAGCCGCATCGACTGCGGCTTCGCCGCCGATTTTCTCGTATAAGCTGCTCATAACTCTCTCCTTGTTGTAGGCTATTCCCGTATGTTGAGTTTACAAGGTGTAGACACCTGATAGACTCAACGTTGCAAGCATAGCAGAAAAATGAACAGTTAACAGGTTGAGCTTGGTTGCTATTTAGGAGGTGTCCCAGAATAAAGTTTACAAGCTTCGCTCCTGAACTCGCTGCGCTCAGACATGCATCCGCTCACATTGTAAACTTTATTCTGGGAC
>JANQJO010000089.1 GCA_028281605.1 Pseudomonadales bacterium | reverse complement strand
AAGGCGAGAAAATGGGCGCATAGTTATTCTATGTAACCATTTTCATCAACGCAGATAGCGAAAAATAGGACAAGTATAAACAGGAATTTATTTCGTGCTCGTTCCTTAGGTGTTCTGGTTGAGAATAAAATTATTTAAGGAAGAATAAACCTTCTGCTTAAATAACACTCTGACTTAGGTCAAAGAAACCCAGAACACCGGTGAGTTACTCCCGATGAGCTACTCCCTATGTCGCATGTCATGATTTGTTGCTTGGTGGCCATTTGTCATATTCATCTCAGAATTCGTTATATAATATGCTGCGCTGAGGCCAATCATGGTCATACTGGTGAGCTCGATTAGCGTGTGTATGTTGCTGGATCTATCTAACATACTACTAACCATTAACCCTCCTATACCTATAGTCATACCTACGTTACCTATAGTGATACCTGTGTTAGGAATTGAGTTAATGTTGCTTATAAGTCTGTTTATTATACCCCCCCCTTGAGGATTGTTTGTGTTGTCGCCTTGCCTCCTAAGGTTTTGGTTTTGCTGGAAGGGAACGGGACGGGCTGGAATTGGAATAGAGCCTGTTTGCATGAATATTCTCCTTATTTTGTATGATTGCTGATGGTTATTGGGATACTTTTGGTTAATAGTTGCTTTAAGTATTCAAATTCATTTTGCCACTTTTTAGTTTGTTTTTTTGAAGGTATCTTCAGTATTGTTAGGGCGTGTTGTAAGCGCGCTCGGCTCATCTCTGGCCCCAAAATTACCATTGAGTCCATGATCGGAGGGGCTACAGCATTACCTGAAATAGCGATGAAAATTGGAAACATAAGCTCTTTCATTTTCAATTCTAGCACTTTGGCAAGGTTTGTTAAAATTACTGAAATGTTTTGTTTTGACCAAGTCTCAATAGACTCTAATGCCCACAGTGAAAACTGCAAAATTTTGCCGGTGTCTTCTATCTTTAATTTTTTATGTTCAAAGTTGTTGGGTGCCAGTTCTGGTAACCCTGTGAAGAAAAAAGCCGCTTGGTTTGTGACATCTGAGAGGACTTCGATACGATTTTGGATGAGTTGGGCAATTTGTGTTAGATAAGGTTCATTAAAAGCCCATTCTTGAAGCCAAGCAGTGAAGTCTGTTAGGCTGAGATCTTCTCGAATATAAACACTGTTGAGCCATTTTAATTTTTCTATGTCAAATATAGGTCCTCCTAAGGAAATACGATTAATGTTGAAGTGTCTAACCATTTCTTCAAGCGAGAACTTTTCCCGTTCATCAGGAAAAGACCACCCCATGCGCCCAAGGTAATTTAGCAGCGCTTCTGGTAAATACCCCATCCGTTGGTAAAATAAAATACTTGTTGGGTTTTTTCTTTTGCTCAGTTTGCTTTTGTCAGGGTTGCGCAGCAATGGCAGGTGACAAAAAACGGGGAGTTCCCAACCAAAATATTCATAAAGTAGCTGGTGTTTAGGGGTTGAATTAATCCACTCTTCACCTCGGATCACATGAGTGATTCTCATTAAATGATCATCGACGACATTGGCTAAGTGATAAGTAGGCATGCCATCAGCCTTCAATAACACCTGCATGTCTACTTGTGCCCAGTCAATTTCCACAGTACCACGTAATAAGTCTGTAAATTGACAAACCCCGTGTTCAGGTACTTTCATGCGAATCACATAAGGATGGCCCTCTGAGAGTCGTTTTTTTACTTCCAGTTCAGGCAGTTCAGGATTCTCTAGCTTAAAGCCAGGGTTTAAGCCTTGTTCTCGCCGTTGTTGACGTAGCTTTTCAAGCTCTTCTGGACTACGAAAACAGTAAAAAGCGTGACCTTGCTCAATCAATTGTTGCGCATGTTGTTGATAAATATCGCGGCGCTCACTCTGGCGATAAGGGCCATACTTTCCATTTTGGTCAGGACCTTCATCCCAATGAATTCCAAGCCAATGTAATGATTGTAAGATTTTGGCTTCTGAGCTGGCTGTGCTACGTTGTTGATCTGTATCTTCAATTCTGAGTATGAATTCTCCTCCTTGTTGCTTAGCAAAGCAATAATTAAATAAGGAAACATAAGCTGTGCCAACATGGGGCTCACCGGTAGGAGAGGGGGCAATGCGGGTTCTAACAGGCTGCATAAGGTACACCTAGTTGTTCGTTTTTATGTGGCTGTAAACAATAGCTGTTTTTGTCACTATGTATTGTACATGGTTCATTATCTAAGTTGTTTGTATTCATTGCAATCTTTGATTGTACACAATACCTTCATTCATGAAATAACTTTAACATTTAGAGTGGATGCATGTTTGAGCAAAGCGAGTTCAGGAGCGACAAATGTTAAAGTTATTTCGCGCACGTTCCATATTTATTTAATCAGTACTGGAAAGATGCTGAGTATTTTTGTATCTTAGGCTGTTTATAGGGTAGATTATAGGTTTTGAATCTTTTTGGTTTACATTTGCTTTGTTTGTTTTTTGGTGTGTTTTAGGGTTTAAGTGGGAAGTTTTAGGATGTATGGTAAAAAGCTGTCAGGCGTTTTTTCAGGGTTGGCTGTTTTAAGCTTGATCTCTTGTTTGGTGTTTCTGCAAGGCTGTGAAAATTTGCAGAGTGTTGGTTCATTTTTGGGTGGTTCGTTTGAGGCTGAAACAGAAACTAAGCACTCAAAGTCGAGCAAGAGAGCAAAAAGTAATGAAGCGGCATCACTTCAGGCGCTTAGCCCACTATCTATACGAGAATTAGTTGATGGTAGTGTTGAGTTTTTACGCCAAGGTAAGGCTGATGAGGCCTATTCTTACTTGTCTGCTGTTATGGAGCGAGAGCCTAGTAAAAAAGAAAAGCGCTTCTATGTTTTGGCTCAATCGTTAATACAGCAGATGGATGAAGACCCTGTAGAGCTGTTGGGTAGGGATCATTTTCCTTATGTAGTAAAAAATGGGGACTCACTTTCAAAGATAGCGAGTGTTTATCTAAAGGATCAATATATGTTTTATGCTTTGGCTCGCTATAATGGTATCAGTAATCCTGAAAATTTGTCAGTAGGTCAACAGCTTAATATTCCTGGAGTTTTGAGAGAGAGTTCGTTTGAACGAGAGCTAAGCCCAGGTTCGGGTGATATGGATACAGTTGTTGGTACTGCTCTGAAAGATCTCACGCCAGACACGCCAGAAGAGTTGCCTCAGGCCAGTTTATTAGAGCAAGCTCAGAGTTTATGGGATCAGTTGCGATATAATGATTTAATTTTATTGCTAGAACCAGAGATTGATCAAAGTCAACAGAGTGGCACTGTGCTTGTAGGCTATTTATTAAAGGCACATTTGCAGATAGCAAAGCAAGATTATTCTGCAGAGGGGCTTGCTGCTGTACTGGAAAGATGGGGCCAAATTAAGCGATTGATACAGGTTGCAAATGCAGATAATGATACGCTTGCCCAGCTGCAGAAACTTCAATCTGTGATGGTCAGTGAATGTCATAAAGGCGCAATGATCTTATATAAAAAGCATCGGCTAGACCAAGCTATATCAAGCTGGACAGACTGTCTGCACATTGATGCTGAGCATCAGTCTTCTAAAATTTGGAAAGAAAGAGCTGAAGAGTTGAAGCGCAGTTTGCCCTCTTAGGAATGTGCATGAAATAATTTTAATATTTAGAGCGGGATGCATATTTGAGCAAAGTGAGTTTAGGGGCGGTAAATGTTAAATTATTTCATGCACATTCTTGAGAGCTGAGTGTTTTCTTGACACTGTTTACCGTGTAAATGCAATTTTCATCACCTAGGGTGACGAAAATTACATCGCTCATGGCTGTTTCTAAAGTGTTTTACTAAGATGTTTTGGACATTTTGTGATGATTAGTAATACTTATCAGAGTGAAGTTAAAGAGATCTAGTGGATTTTTAATCATTTGAGAGCGTTGTGTCAGGGATGTTTTATCAATAGGGGTATGAACAGTAAAAATATGAATAATTTAAATGATCTATCGAAACGTGAAGTGATAAGTAGTGGTTATATGCCATATGTTGTAGAGCAATCTGCTCGAGGAGAAAGATCCTATGACATTTATTCTCGTTTGCTTAAAGAGCGTGTCGTGTTTTTGGTGGGGCAAGTAGAAGATCATATGGCTAATTTGATAGTGGCGCAGTTGTTGTTTCTTGAGTCAGAGAACCCAGATAAAGACATTCATCTTTACATTAATTCTCCGGGTGGGGCTGTCACAGCAGGTATGGCAATATATGATACTATGCAGTTTATTAAGCCTGATGTAAGCACGATGTGTGTGGGCCAAGCCTGCAGTATGGGTTCTTTGTTGCTGGCTGCTGGAGCTAAAAAGAAACGTTATTGTTTGCCTCACTCTCGTGTGATGATACATCAGCCCTTGGGGGGGTTTCAGGGACAAGCTTCTGATATCGAGATACATGCAAGAGAAATACTTAGTATTAAAGGGTACTTGAATAAAGTGCTTGCTGAGTGTACAAGTCAAGAGTTGGCAGTGATAGAAAGGGATACAGATCGTGACAACTTTATGAGTGCTTATGAGGCAATGGAGTACGGTCTTGTTGATGAAGTTCTTGAGGTGAGAAAGTCTGATTAATCAGATGTTTATGTTATTTTGTTTGATTTCTGTATAAAAATTGGAAACAATAAAAACTTGAAAAATGAGTTTTTTGCCTGCATCTTGAAGAATAAGATGTAGGAGAAAAATGAGGAAAGTTCATGACTGATGAGCGTGATGGTAAGAGTGATGAAAGTGGTGGCAAATTGCTTTACTGCTCCTTTTGTGGTAAGAGTCAACATGAAGTACGTAAACTCATTGCAGGTCCTTCAGTATTTATATGTGATGAGTGTGTAGACCTTTGTAATGATATTATTCGAGAGGAGGTTCAGGAAGAGAATGCTGAGTCTTCTCCAGATAAATTGCCAGTGCCTCGGGAAATCAAGGAGATACTTGATGATTATGTCATTGGTCAAGAGAGGGCTAAGAAGGTGCTTTCAGTTGCTGTTTATAATCACTATAAACGCTTGCGCCTTACAGATCAAAAGCCTGGAAAGAATAATCAAGAAGAAATTGAACTAGGCAAGAGTAATATTTTGTTAATAGGTCCAACGGGCAGTGGTAAAACTTTATTGGCAGAAACTTTGGCGCGTTTATTGAATGTGCCTTTTACAATAGCGGATGCAACCACTTTGACTGAAGCGGGTTATGTAGGTGAAGATGTTGAAAATATTATACAAAAGCTTTTGCAAAAGTGTGACTATGATGTAGACAAAGCTCAGGTTGGTATCGTTTATATTGATGAAATTGATAAAATTTCGCGTAAATCTGATAACCCTTCTATTACTCGAGACGTATCAGGGGAGGGTGTTCAGCAGGCCCTGTTGAAGCTGATTGAGGGTACAGTTGCTTCGGTGCCACCGCAAGGTGGTAGAAAGCACCCTCAGCAAGAGTTTTTGCAAGTTGATACCTCAAGTATTTTGTTTATTTGCGGGGGAGCCTTTGCTGGGTTAGATAAGGTTATACAAGATCGCTCAGATAAAAGTAGTATAGGGTTTTCTGCTTCCGTTAGAAATAAGGACACGGCTAAAAATGTTGGTGAAACTTTAAAGGATGTTGAGCCTGAAGACCTGGTTAAATACGGTTTAATCCCCGAGTTTGTAGGTCGACTTCCTGTTATTGCAACGCTTGATGAGTTAGATGAAGATGCTTTGGTTCAGATATTGATTGAGCCAAAAAACTCTTTAGTGAAGCAATATCAACGCTTATTTGACATGGAGACGGTTGAGCTAGACTTTCGTGAAGATGCTTTACGAGCTGTGGCTAAAAAAGCTATGGAGCGAAAAACAGGGGCTCGAGGGTTGCGTTCTATCCTAGAGTTTGTATTGTTAGATATTATGTACGAAGCGCCTTCCATGGAGCATTTAGCGAAAGTTGTTATAGATGAAGCGGTGATCAAAGGTGAATCTGACCCTATCTTGATCTATGAAAACAACGAGCAGCAAAAAGCGGTTCCTGACGATTGATCAGCTATTTTTTTATCCTAAGTTTGAGTAAATTAAGATCATGGTGCAGGGGGTAATGATCTATTATTCTTGCGACTGAGTTTGCGTAATCATTAATTTTAAAGAACCAAGTTAGAGCTTAACAAATGAGTGATCAATTGACGAATGATTTATTAACCACTGACACTAAAGAATTACCTATATTGCCTTTACGAGATGTAGTGGTTTACCCAAGCATGGTTATTCCTTTGTTTGTTGGGCGTCGTAAATCTATTCATGCGCTTGAAAGCTCAATGGCCAGTGATAAGCAAATTATGCTGGTTTCGCAAAGAAACCCTTCTGATGATAACCCAAATGAAGAGGATATATATAGAACGGGCACAGTTTCAACAATATTGCAATTGCTTAAATTGCCTGATGGTACTGTTAAGGTTTTAGTTGAGGGTAACCAGAGGGCTTTAATTGAAAGCATTGTGGAAAACGAAGAGTTGGCCACTGCGCGAGTGTCAATTTTTGAGAGTTCACAAATACCTTTGAATGAGGCGGATATACTCGTTAGATCTTTGATTTCACAGTTTGAGCAATACATCAAATTGAGTAAAAAAGTGCCTGCTGAGGTGTTAGCTTCTGTTGCGAGTATAGAAGACCCAGGTCGTTTGGCTGATACTGTTGCTGCTCATATGGCGTTGAAGCTTGAGCAAAAACAAAAAATATTAGAAATGGTGGATATTCATGAGAGGCTTGAACATTTAATGGCCTTAATTGAAGCTGAGATTGACTTGCTGCAGGTAGAAAAACGAATTCGTGGCAGAGTTAAGAAGCAAATGGAAAAAAGTCAGCGTGAATACTTTCTTAATGAACAAATTAAAGCTATTCAAAAGGAGTTAGGTCAATTAGACGAAGGTGGTTTGGACGAAGTTGAAGAGTTGACTAAAAAAATTGAAAACTGTGGTATGACTAAAGAAGCCAAGCAAAAAGCGCTGGCTGAGTTAAGTAAACTAAAGCTGATGTCGCCTATGGCGGCTGAAGCCACGGTAACAAGAAGTTACATTGATTGGTTGGTTACAGTGCCTTGGAAGGTTAAAAGTGAAACCTTGCATGATATTGCAAAAGCCAAGAGTATCTTGGATAAGGACCACTATGGCTTAGAAGAAGTCAAAGAGCGGATTTTGGAATACTTGGCTGTTTTGAGTCGGGTTAAAAAGTTGACGGGTCCTATTTTATGTTTGGTAGGTCCTCCGGGTGTAGGTAAAACCTCTTTAGGTAAATCGATAGCAAAGGCAACCAATCGTCAGTACGTTAGAATGGCTTTAGGTGGTGTGCGTGATGAAGCTGAAATTCGTGGGCACCGACGTACGTATATAGGTTCTATGCCTGGCAAAATTATTCAAAAGATGACCAAATCCAAAGTGAAAAACCCCCTGTTTTTATTAGATGAAATTGACAAAATGGGGATTGATATGAGAGGTGATCCAGCTTCAGCATTGTTAGAGGTATTGGACCCTGAGCAAAATAATAGTTTTAACGACCATTATTTGGAAGTTGACTATGATTTGTCAGATGTTATGTTTGTATGTACTTCGAACTCAATGGATATACCGGCACCTTTACTAGATCGAATGGAAGTTATTCGTATTCCAGGCTATACAGAAGTTGAAAAAATAAACATCTCTAAACAATACTTAATTCCTAAGGCAATTGAAAATAATGGTTTGAAGGGACAAGAAATTTCCTTTGACGAAGGTGCTATTAAAGATCTGATTCGTTATTATACAAAAGAGGCAGGTGTACGAAGTTTGGAGCGTGAAATTTCTAGAATTTGCCGGAAAGTTGTTAAAGAAAATGTTGAGCAAAAAAAGAATGATTCAGTACCAATAAAAGCAGAGTGTTTAGAGTATTATAGTGGTGTTAGGAAATATTCGTACGGTAGGGCTGGAAAAGAAAACCGGATAGGCCAAGTGACAGGATTAGCGTGGACATCGGTTGGTGGTGAATTATTAACTATAGAGGCCGTGGCTGTAAAAGGTAAGGGTAAATACACGAAGACGGGTTCTTTAGGTGATGTCATGCAGGAGTCTATTCAAGCTGCTTTGACTGTTGTTAGATCTAGAGCTTCTTTTTTAGGGATACACAGTGACTTTTATGAGAGTCACGATATTCATATACATGTTCCAGAAGGTGCTACTCCTAAGGATGGTCCCAGTGCTGGTATTGGTATGTGTACAGCAGTTGTTTCAGTATTGACAGGAATTGCGGTTAAGGCTGATGTTGCCATGACTGGTGAGATTACCTTACGAGGTGAAGTGTTGCCGATTGGTGGCTTAAAAGAAAAGCTGTTGGCTGCGCTTCGGGGCAATATACAGACGGTGATTATTCCTAAAGAGAATGAGCGTGACCTTAAAGATATTCCAGATGATGTTAAAGAAACCTTATCTATACATTCCGTAGAATGGATTGATCAAGTACTTGAGCTGGCATTAGAAAGTATGCCGAGACCTATCGAGGAGCAAGATATTGCTAAGGATGCTATTAAACAAGTTGTGGTAGCTTCTGATGATACTGATAGAGATAATTCTAATATAAGCACTCATTAGTCGTCGGTAGTTGATATGATATTGGGAAGGGCAAGCTTTTTAGTTTTCCTTGACAGTATGATCCTCCCCTTGTTATAAATCTACTTCTTCCAGCAGGCCTGTTTTTTTACCTTATAAAATAGGTTGCGCCAATAACTGTAGATATAGTTTTTAAGTGAGAAAAAGTCATCATTCACTGTGGTTGGTGGTGATTGGGTCTTTTGTTTTTTATTGAAAGGGGTGTTGTGTGAATAAGTCTGAATTAGTTGAACAAGTTGCTTCTAGTGCTGATGTGCCAAAATCTACAGCAACAAAAGTTATTGATGCTATGCTTGAGATTGTGTCGGGATCGCTTGCTGGGGGTGAGGATGTTGTGTTAGTCGGCTTTGGAACTTTTGCGGTAAAAGATCGCCCAGAGCGAACCGGTCGTAATCCTAAAACAGGTGAGCCTATATTAATCAAAGCTTCCAAAGTGCCTAGCTTTAAGGCAGGCAAAGTGTTAAAAGAAGCAGTAAATGGGTGAAGTTAGTTGCTTAGAGTATTGCTTATGATCGGTTGTTTCTAGGAAGATAAGATTATATGGAAAGTTTTAGGCGTTGGATTAAAGGTTGGTTAGGTAAAAGCTTACTGGGTGTGGTTATCCTTTTGTTTGCCGTTGCCGGGGCTGAGTCACTGATGGTACTGGCAACAAAACCCAAGCCTGCTGCAGAGGTGAATGGAGAAGAAATTACATATGAAGAGCTTGAGAGAAACGTTGAGAGTGAGAGGCAAAGCCTGATTAGCCGTTTGGGTGGGCAAATTGATGAAACTTTAATAAGCGCAGAACAATTGCGTCCGCGGGTGTTAGATGGTTTAATTGAGCGCAAGTTATTGGTTCAGTTGGCTCGTGAGCAAAATATGTCTGTGTCTGATTCGGCATTTAAACAGTGGGTTGTATCCATGCCTCAGTTTCAACAGGATGGTCAGTTTTCTGAAGTATTGTTTAGCTCGATTGTGTCACAGCTTGGGATTTCACCTTTTGAGTTTGCAGCCAGAGCGCGTAGCGATTTAGTCATCACGCAGTTGCACACGGCATTACAAGAATCTTACTTTTTATCTGAATATGAGCTTAGGCAGTTAGTTGAGTTGCAGGAGCAATTGCGTTCATTTCGTTATGCTAAGTTGAAAGCCCAAGACTTTATTGATCAAGTCAGTTTGAGTGAAGATGCTATTGCAAATTACTATAAAATGCATACCTATGATTACAGAACACAAGAGAAGGCTAAGGTGCAGTATTTGCATTTAAAATCTGAGCAATATACTAAAGGTTTAAATATCACGGAATCTGAAATAGAAGCTGCTTATGTAGAGGAAACTGATCAGCTTAAAAAAGATGAACAGCGTCAAGCGGCTCATATTCTTATTACCATGGATGCGCTCAGTGAGAGTGAAGCTAAAGAAAAAGCGATTGCAATTAGGGAGAGAATTGTTGCAGGTGAGTCTTTTGCGGATTTAGCTAAAGAATTTTCACAAGACCCTGGATCTGCTGAGCAGGGTGGTGATCTCGGATTTGCTGGTAGAGGGGCTTACGTTAAGGAGTTCGAAGAAATACTTTTTCAGTTATCTGAGGCACAAGTTTCTGAGCCGGTTAAGACTGAGTTTGGGTTTCATGTTATAAAGTTGCTTAAAGTTCGTCAACCACAAATTCCAACTCTTGAGCAAGAGCGTGAGCGTCTGCAGCGGCAGCTAGTTCAGCAAAAAGCCATAGACGTTTATCATGATAAACTGGAGGAGCTAAAAACATCTGTGTATGAGTCGGGTGATTTACAAGAGCCGGCTGGTGTTTTTGGTTTGCAGATACAAACATCGGAATGGTTAAGTCGAGAAGCTCATCAGGGAAGTCATCAACAACCTTTTACTCATCCTCAAGTTTTACAAGCTGTTTATTCTCAAGAAGTGCTTGAGGAGGGTTTTAACAGTGAGGTTGTTGAGTTGCCTGATAACAATGCTGTTGTGGTTCGCTTACTTGAGCATAGCCCTGCAAAGTTGAAACCTTTGAATGAGGTGAGAGGAGTTGTGGTGCAAGCGCTGCAGCAAGAAGAGGCCAGTAAATTGGCTTATCAAACAGGGTTGGAATTGATTGCCAAGCTAAAGGGAGGAGAGTCAATCGAGAGTGAAAATTTGAAATGGGTCAAAAAAGACAAGCTTAAAAGAGTTTCCATGGATGCGCCAAAGCCAGTTATGAAAACAGTGTTTTCATTGCCTAGGTCCAAAGAGAAGGGTAAGGCATCTGTTGAGGGGGTGCGCCTGGAGAAAGACTTTGCGATTGTGCAGCTGTTATCGGTTATTGAAGGTGAGTTTGGTTTAGAAGGTCAAGAAAAAGATAATATGAAAAGTTTTTTGGCTCGGCAGTTGTCGCAGCTGGAGTTTCAGGATTATCTAGCCCTCCAGAAAGAGCAAGCTGATATTGAGATCAATTTAAATTGATATATACTCATTCCGTTTGAAAATGTGGATCGTTGTTCAATTTAATTTATTCAGCAAGTAAGGAAAGATAAAAAATAATCTTAGAAGTTAATAAAATACATAATTCTTTGTTCTGCCAACACTTAATTCAGCCGTCAACATTTACATTATATGCACCAGTGAAAGCTAGCGGCCTAAAATCAGGGTCCACTCCAAGCCTAGACATAACGTTTTCATGAAACTGTTGATTGCTTGCTTGCTTTATCTGACTTATTCTCCAATAGTGCTAGAAATTCTCCAGCCTGTGTATGTGTAGTAGCATCGCCATCAGGGTCGATAGAATTTAGAATTATAGCAGCAACACCATCCGCACTCAGGTGCCCCGCCTCGACCAATTGAGCTGCAATATTTGAAGCTTCTTCTGGACCCTTTTCCTGAAGCACATTAGATACCAATGCAATAGCAAACTTTTCTCTTACTTCAGGTGATGGTAAACTTTCCACAATACCTGGAATATCATCAGCGCTGATGACCTCTGCCTCCATCAAGGCGCTAGTAAGTAACGCAGCTTTTGCAGGGTCATCAGATGCAACCTCTTTGATGATTGATTTAATACCACCTATTGATATACCAGAATCTTTAAGAGCACTTACAATAGTATCTATCGTGTTCTTAAATACTTCTGAACCAATATCAGATTCTTTAAGAGTATTAACAGAACCTTTAGTTTCCTTTATTGCCACAAAATCTTTCAGGCCTTGCTCATTAGTAGCATTCGCATTTTCTGCTACTTCCCTCAAAGCTGCCGTATGAGCAGAGGTTACAGGACTCACATCATTACCCATATTAAATTCTCGCTATACAATTAAATTTTTATTATCTTTAATTCCAATATCATATATGAATAATTTATACGAGATTGAAAAAAGATCCATTGGAATTAAGATATGATATGTAGTCATTAATCTGAGCATGGTATTAAAAATGGTTTTATAAATCGACTTTGATCATTTATGTGTTTTGGTTGTTATGATATCTGAATTATAAGATGCTTATTTGAATCGCTACCAAAAGCGGATTGATCCCGAGATATGAAGTGCGTTGTTATCGAAGGAGCAGTCTGATCAGTCTTTGTATTTGCGCATTGTTCTTTGTGCACACTTGCAGTGTTCAAAAAATCGATCCTTGCTGTAGTGGTGATGATCGAGTATGAGCATTCGGTTGTAGCATTGGCAACGAACGCATCATCATCGACGCAGGCGATGAACACAGATTTATTCATG
Organism: Pseudomonadales bacterium; assembly: GCA_028281605.1. Lineage (GTDB taxonomy): Bacteria > Pseudomonadota > Gammaproteobacteria > Pseudomonadales > JANQJO01 > JANQJO01. Next base: position 3,900 of record JANQJO010000089.1, on the reverse strand, counting down.
TTTATAATTCTAACATGAAAAACTCGTCAACTGATCAGGTTAAAAGCTTGGCACTATAGCGCTATAGTTAGTTGTTACAGATTCTCCTCAAAGAAGTCCCAAACAAAACCTGCAATGCCTTTGTCACTGACATGAGGGTACAGTGAATGTCTGCCGGCTTCGACTGTACATAAGCTAACGGCGGTGTTGCCAGGACAAGTATGAGTTCTGCATTGTGTGCCGTTGGTTATGGTTTCAGTTGTTGAATTGTTTGAGCAATTTTGAATTTGTACCCAAGTGCTGAGGCTCTCTTGTGCACCCAAAGAATCTAGGATACCGTCGTTATAGTTAGCGACTTCATCTTCAGTACCATGGAAGTGGATAACGGAGATGGGTTTAGAAGGCGTACAATTAGCAATGATTTCATTACTGGCGCCGCCTGACAAACTAAATGAGATAGAGGCGATTGCTTTGAAGAGGTCAGCGCGATTACAGGCCAAGGTGTGGGCCATCGAGCCCCCATTTGAAAAGCCGGTAGCATAGATTCGGTTTTCATCGATACGTGCACTGTTTTGTAGTGTTGCAATTAGATTTATAATGAATTGCTCGTCTTGTGAATTAATCAGCCCACAACAAGCCCCTTGTGCATTCCAAGCGTTACCAATTCCTTGTGGATAGACGACAATAAAGCCTTTTTCTTCTGCAAGATTATCCCATCCAGCTTGTGCTTGTTGTGTGACATTGGTATTGGTAAAACCATGCATATCGATAACTAAGGGTACAGGTAGGATACCATTATAGCTTGTGGGTACATAGGTTATGTAATCACGTTGCCCCAATGTGCAATCAAAGTTTCCTGGTAAGAGACTGTTGCAGGAGGCCGGGCCTTGTGTAGCTGGGAAGATACTATCAAATTCTGTAATGATATGTTGAGCGGCCAAATTTGCACATTGTCCTATGCAGACATTTGGATTGTCCGGTGGCATTTGAGCTTGATTGTATGCTGTCAACTCGCTTAGGTTGGAACAGTTAGTTTTTTGGCAAACATTGGCTCCAACAGCAGGCCCTAACGTTTCAATGCCAAGACCGTTACTGCCGTGGCATTGTATACAGTAACGATTATAAGCTTCTCGTGGAGAGGTTGGAGGGGAAAGCTCAGAGTCAGGTTCAGGGATCAGTGGAGTATTTGGGCTGTTACTATTGTTATTTGGATCTGAACTAAGGTTTTCAGTAGGCGTAAGTAAGTTATTAATAAAATCAGAAAGCAGAGAGTTGGGGCTGCTTTCACCACTGCAGCCATTGAGAAATAAAGAAAGTAATAAAGCTGAAAGCAAAGAAGATTGTATCGGCATAATTTATTTATTGTTAAATTACTTAAAAAAGCTGGAGATAAGAACCGTTTTTGAATGTTATTATTAGTATTTAGCTATTAATATTATTCCAAAAATTATACTCTAATATCAGTTAAAAATGCATCAGTGATTGAGTTTTTGTGGAAAAAAAATAGTCTAATATGAGTCGGTTGTGCTATTTAAGAGTTTGACAAAGTTTTGGTAAAAAACAGTGATTGACTATGATGTTTTTATTGAGTCAGTTTGTAATAACATATTTGTTTTCAATAAGTTATATTTTTTTGTTGAGTTTTTAATGAAAGCTCTTGAAAATTGAGAGGGGAAGGCTTATATCTAAACTATAGAGACTAGTATATACACTCATAGTAGAAACATAGAGCTATGAGCGCTTTAGGATAGAAAGTAGAGGATGTTAGGGTTGAAATATGAATACGTTATCAAACACGGTTGTTACAACTGAGTTAGCTGCTTACGCACATGTCTCACATGCTTTAAGCTCGCCTGGTGGTTTGCAAGGCTACCTTAACTATGTGAATCAGATTCCGATATTAACCGCAGAGCAAGAACATTCACTTTTTCAACAGTTTCAAGAATATAATGATATTGAGGCCGCGCGTAAGCTTGTGATGGCTCATTTGCGTTATGTGGCTTATATTGCCAAAGGTTATATAGGCTATGGTCTACCGCTTGAAGATTTAGTGCAGCAAGGTAATTTGGGTTTAATGAAATCTGTTAAACGTTTTGATCTTTCACATGGTGTACGTTTGGTAAGCTTTGCCGTGCATTGGATAAAAGCAGAAATTCACGAATATGTTTTGAAAAATTGGCGTATTGTGAAAGTGGCGACGACAAAGGCACAGCGTAAGTTGTTTTTTAATTTGCGTAAAGCGAAAAAAAGTTTCAGTCGTTTAACGCAAGATGAAGCTTCTTTTGTAGCTAAACAACTAAAGGTAGACGTTAATGATGTCACTGAAATGGAGTCTCGATTATATCAAAGTGATTTTTACTTTGATGCCAGTTATGGAGACTCTCGTGATGATGATCCCACTCCAGGGTTGGCGAGTGTGCAATGTCTAGAGGATCACTCATGGGATCCGGCATCATTGGTGATTGAGGATCAAAGTAATCAAAATTTGATTTCAGGCTTGTATGAAGGTTTAAATAAATTGGATGAGCGAAGCCGAGATATTGTCCAAAGCCGTTGGTTAAGTGAGAAAAAACTGGGCTTAAAAGAATTATCAGAGCGTTATAAAGTGTCTATGGAGCGTATTCGTCAAATTGAAGCGCGTGCTATGGAAAGATTACGTGAAGTTATTGCTTAGTCCAAAAAAGACATAGTATAGAAGGTAAATATTCGGTTAACCCCTTAATCTAAATTGCCACTACCAATAGTCCTCAATCAATGGCTCAAATCAGGCTACATAGACAAAGGCATGTTCTATCGAACTGACTCTGGAACACCACAAGGTGGTGTTATCTCACCCACACTATGCGTAATGACTCTGCGTGGCTTAGAACAGGCAGTGAAAAGTGTAGTGACTCGCCCCAGTGATAAAATCAACTTCATTTCTTATGCTGATGATTTTATCGTAACGGGTTGTTCAAAGGAACTATTAGAGGAAAAGGTGAAACCAGTCATCAGGGAATTCTTGAAAGAACGTGGGCTTGAGCTTTCAGAAGAAAAAACTCTCATCACCCATATCAATCAAGGATTCAATTTTCTTGGCTTCCACATTCGCAAGTATGAAGACGGCAAGCTTCTAACGAAGCCTGCCAAAGAGAACGTACTGATAAAAATTTGAGTGGCCTGATTGGTTTGAAACAAACTCTTTAATCTTCACATCCGAGCAAACTAACTTGTTACTGCAAGGCTTTAACCTCAATGGCATGAGACCTCATCAAGAATTAAAAATAACTGTTAATTTTTAAAGTATTTTTAAACGTAGTCTGGTAAAATACATTACATGGAAAGTGTTGCCGAGGTCACAGAAAAGTACGAGCAGATCTTACAAAAAAAAGATCACTTGCTTGAAATTAAAAACGCACTTATTGAAAAGCTAGAAGCTGAATTACGCTTGCTTAGGATCAAAATCTATCGCAGTAAGTCTGAAAAACAACTGGATTCTCCACAACAAAATTTGTTTCGACAAGACTTGTTTAATGAGCTGGAGCAGTTGGCTGATGAACCGAATTCAACAGATGAACAAACCGATGATACTACAGAAGTCAAAGCCCACAAACGCAAAGCCAGAAAATCCCAAGCACTTTCACCAGAGCTGCCACGCGTTGAAGTGCTACATGACTTGCCTGAACACGAGAAACGTTGTCAGTGTGGGTTACCGAAAAAACGTTAGGTGAGGAAATACAAGAACAGCTCGCCATTATTCCTGCTAAATAAATACTAGGTCATCCGCCACATCAGACCAAAATATACTTGTGACTGTGACCAATGCTCAACACCACCTGTGTTGTGTTGTGGTTTAATGAATTTGTACACCAAGATGGGATAAACTAACCCCAATCGAAGGAAGGTGTATCAAAGATGAATAAATCAAAACCAACATTTTCT
>JANQJO010000086.1 GCA_028281605.1 Pseudomonadales bacterium | reverse complement strand
AAGGCGAGAAAATGGGCGCATAGTTATTCTATGTAACCATTTTCATCAACGCAGATAGCGAAAAATAGGACAAGTATAAACAGGAATTTATTTCGTGCTTGTTCCTAAGAGTGCTCATAGAACCCCGCCTCAAAGATCGGCCCTAGAACAACCACCAACACGGTCTCCATCACCCGATCTCTGATCGTCGGGATGCTCAGTCCTCGTGTTGTACCATCAGCTCGCTTGTACCTGTTCACACCAGGCTTTAAAAGCTTTGAGCTCTGGTAAGCTCTGTGATTGTCGAGTATTTAGAATTTCCTCAAGATTGGCCTTTTTTTTCTTGAGCAATGCTTCTATTTTAAAGGAGAGCTTAAGGATATGCACTTTAAAACTGAAGTTAGGGACCGGAGCTTTTATTACTACTCCACATTGGAAGAACATGCAGAAAAATGCGCTAACCTACAGAGAAAACAATACGCAACTCAGATGATGAAGAAATTATCATAGCTGGCGCTTCGTAACAGCAATACCTTGGCAACTTTCCTATGACAGCTTGTTTTTGATCAATTATTTGGCGGTTACAGGAGAGGCTCAATTGAGCATGTATTATCTTGCTATCTCAAAGCATGCTTGTTATTGTTCTTGCTCTGTCACTTGCTTCAGACAATTCACGATCTCTACAATTTGCCACGCGGTTTTGCCATGCAATTGATTAAGGCCGGATTCGGCTTCTGTGCCGTACCATTGCAGTGACTGGCTAAAAATTTTTGCGTGCTCCTCGCTAAGCGGAGATAAAAGCTCATCAACTCCATATAGCCCCTGCGCTGAATATTGCAGTGTCGGCCCACCCGGTGGGAGCGTGTTTTGAAAAATGTCATAGGATGGACGCTCTTCGGTAGAACATCCAATCAACAACACTAGCAGCAAAATAGCGTGTTTTATTTTCATCTATGTCTTATACTACAGGCCAAAATCAGATATCAGATTTTGCGTAATACCGACCGTTGCGCAGCCTAAATTCCAGCCATGTACGAAATGCGGTCAATCTACTTCTATTCCATAAATCAATATGATCCCCTTGGTTGCCCGGACCGTAATAATCTTTGAAGAAGATGATACCGGTCTTGCTCATAATATCTTTGAAACCATCCGCAGCTTTGAATTCTATTCTGCGCCTGAACGGTGAAAATCCGCTCTTTAACCAGTTTGCCAATTCCTCAGCCCTTAAAATATGGGCCGGTTTATGCCCATGCCAACAGCGTGCCCCTCGAAACGAAGTCAAATTGATCCCTGATAATTCTAATGCAACTCCAAGGCGAATCGCGCATTGATTAGTAAATGCTCTTTTTCCATCCACAATGCAAGGGGCGTCATCAGCAAAGAGTGAAGCGTTGATCGTCGGGTGGTTATTCCATAATGTTTTAAACCGCATGATAAATTTTAGAGCTCCTCATATCCGTTGCAGCACTATGCACTTTAGGGGAAGTTTACAGAAATGAGGCATGACGCGCATCTGAATTCAGAGATATTGGTATTTTATGGCAATATATTGGCTGGATAATGAGCATGATTTCAAGTTTGGTTTTGAAGAATTGATTTTAATGCTTTAGTGGTTGATGCTGTTTTTGTCATCATTTTGTATGATGGCGTGAATATCATTTTGATTAAATGATACATAGTCAGGACGGCCCGAGCCACTCGTGATGCGCTCGAATTGTGGATGGCAATCGCCGACTTGTTTATCGGTAAGCGTCTCTTTATTGTCAAGGTTCACCAATACAAAGTCCAAAACACAAGAAACATCTTGCGCTTTCCTTCTCGCCAGTTCTGGAGCTAGTTTATGAGTATTTGCAAAGCTTAACTCAATAACACGAAGGGGAAGAATAGGAATGAATGCGCCATTCAACTCGACGCCGTCTGTGACATGTGGGCTTTCGATGGCTGCAATAATATATCCTCCTTTTTTGGCAAGCCCTTTAAGGAAACGTTTATAGCCCCAGGTTGGGTCGGGATATCCGGGAGAGAAAATAATCAGTGGGTACTGTTGATGCATTGGATAGTTAATTCGCATATCATCCAAGCTTTTTGGTAAGAAAAATCTCACGCCAAATGCATGTGTGCCGATGTTGTCTGTGCCGCGTGTTGGAGATAATGTCCTAAAAGGATACTTGTCTTCTAAATAAGCAGTGCCAATCTCGATGCGGATTCGTTCTTCTTCTCCAAAAAAAATCTCTGAACGAGCTTGAACAGCTGATACTGCCATGATAAAAAAAATGAAAGCGGTTGAAAAAAAAATTTTTGCTTGTTTAATGGTTTTTCTTAATAGTATCTGTGTATTTTCTGAATTTTGTATCGATAAAGTGGAATGATAGGTTAAATAATTCATACTGTTTCGAATAAAAGACAAGCTTACACCCACAGCGCACTCTCCATTGATTATTAATTGTTATATCTAGATAAACCTCATCAAAGCCAGGCCAAGACGTGCTTCTCCTCTCGCTTCAATAGTTTGATAAACTAAGTGAAATACAGCACTTATACAATAGGAGCAGAAAAATATCATTTGCTAAATTGGGTTGTCTGACAAAAAATAGCTATTGATATGAATTAGGCTAGTGGCTAAGATTAAGATGTTGTTATGGTGAGATATTATCGATGGCTTTTTAAACTTTTGGGCTGAGTCGAACGATATCTTTATTGCCTCAATTATCCGTCCAAACTCAAGTAGTAAGCACAGTCACGGTAAAGGGATTGCTTATGGAAGCTGCTAATAATTACATCAACATACTTACAATATCCCCAGATTTCTTCTTAGAAAGCGAGTTAAGATCTCATGGGCTTAATAAATCACATCTTCTCCCTGAGAGTGATAAAAAGGTGCTTTTTCCTAAAGATTTGCTAAACTCGATCGGCTGCAGTATCTCTCCCCCGAATATCGAGTCACGCTTTCAATATATTATCTCACTCAAAGAGTACGGTCGATTACTCAGAGATCCAGACCTAGGCCCTGATATCTGTTTACGTTTAGCAAACGAGATAACCCATAATGGATGGTTGGCTAAGTTATACTGTGCAAAAGAAAACTGGGAGGAAGTTGAAACCGCAAATGGGGAGCCTCAACCCGGCCTGGTTCATAACTCCGGCCATTTTGTATACGCAACAATCAACTTTATGCTGGGTATTGCTCTGAAGGCATTGAGAAGTATCGCTGGCAACCAGATTGCTAATTATTTAGGGGGCCTACTTTATAAACAAGGTCCCCAAGATAAACAAGGCCCTCAGGTCAGGCCCAAAAAAATACGCTTTGAAAACGTGCACCCCTTCTATGCCCCTTTTCTTTTAACTGGTAAAGCAGTTCCTAAGGGCTCAGAGTTAAAAATAACTTTAAGAGAAGTACGCCATATTCATCAATTAAAACCTGTCATTGTTGGAACTAACCAATTACGGTTAGAGGATGTAAAAAGTTTAACAGGATTTCAATATCAGCTCATTGCTAACTGCCCGCAATTAATCCTCAAAGGTAAGGTTACCATTAGCGAGATCAAGCAAATGGATCGGAATCAGGCTAATTCTGTAAACCAGGCAAGTTCTTTGGTACTCAATAATAAAATAGATGTAAAAACAATATGTGGCCTCGTTTCACACTCATCTAATGAAATAAGTGTCAGGCTACTTTCACTCTATGTTGCTGAGAAAATAGACCATGACCAGATTACAACGGCTGCAAAAGATACTCGTAGTCCATTAATTTTTCTATCAGAACTTATTTTGGATAATCAACTGACTGTGACGGATGCTCTCAAGCTTGGCTCTTCTCATAAACATTGTTTACCCACCATAGAAAAGTTAACAGAAATTATAAAGTACAAACAGCTCAAGCTAACAGATGAAGAAACTCAAGATTTGATAAAAAAAATACATAACAAAAAAATTCATTTAAAACATTTACTACAACTAAATGTTTTAATGAAAGCCGACAAACTGGATGTGAGCCAGCTTTTACAAATATTAGAATCCAGCAATCAGGATTTAATAAATCATCTGTTAAATTTATCTGATTTGATCCTAGAGGACAAGCTAATCATTACAAATATCCAAAATCTTGAAGAAATAGATATAGACGTATACAAAAAAATTAAAAGCCTGTCAAGCTTGATCAAAAAGGATAAAATAACAGTAGAATGGGTCATAGATCATGCGTTTTCCGATCAGGCTTTTCCTTTTCACCTTGAATCTTTATCTGATTTAATAAATGCCAATATTTTGGATGTGCAAGCAGCATTAAAAGATAATAATACTTATTATCTCAGCTATTTTTCTAAATTAATTATAGCTGGCAAAATCAATCTAGAAGCTGCTCGCAAGTATATTAAAACCTCTGATCAAGCTAAATTCATACCCTATATGCAAGACTTGATTCTAGCAAACAAATTGACTATAGAAGACGTACTGCAAAGCGATTTAACTCTTAAGCAAAGCTTGGACATAAGTAGATTAAAAGATTTGATACTAGCAGACAAATTAACGTGGAAAGACGTACTGGAAAAAGACAGAATTAGAGCTACTTCTTATGCTATAACCTGTGTACAAGACTTAGTCCTAGCAAACCAATTGACCATAGAAGATTTTATCAATGATGATAATGATTTATTAAGTTCGAGGTGTGGTTTATACCCTCTTATTATTCAAGATCTCATATTAGCAGGCAAAATGACAAAGCAGGATATTACACGCCTTGAAAGGAGGGTGTTTTATAAACTGCAAACTTATGGTCACGACTTAGTGGAAAAGGGCATTGTATCCTTGAAGACATACGAAAGTATAGTTTTACAGATGGATTGTTTCGATTTGATCTGATTTTTATTGATTTCGCTGGAGTAGGGATAGCTTCGGGATACATGTAAAAGTGCGCCCTCTAATGGGCAATGTATATGCTCCGGCAGGAGCCATAATGGAATCATTAAATGATGTAACCGAAGAAGATTATCAGTTAATTCACAGTTGTCATTGGCATGTTGAAGAATATCATCGAGCGCTTAAGCAAGAATGTAATCTTGAAAATTTTCAAGTGAGAAATGCACAAGCTGTATTAAATCATATTTTTTGTTCTTTAGTTGCATTTGCGTAGCTAGAGCTAAAGAAAAACAGCCAAAAAATTAAAACCTGGTATCAACATAAAAAAGCAATATTGGCCCCTGTGATTCGAAATTATATTTGCCAAGAAACTGTTTTGGAAGGATGCTTACACTTGTTAAAACCAAATGTCAATGCGTAAGTCCTGTTAAAGTTTCTTACATCAATATTATTGGTTTTTTTGAGCGAGTAGCAGCCATTAGTAACCATAAGCATCAAGTAAATCGATTTACTTTTTTCTAAAAGATTGCGCTTGATTCTCTTTTTTAATAGTATCAGGCTGTTTAGATGATATGGATAAAAATGATTCTGCTTAAATAATAGGGAAACAAGTCCCATGCCCCATTCAGTAAGCACCACGATAGGTGAAATAAAAGCAGACTTTATTATTGTGACACCTATGTTTCTGGGAGGCCACAAACCAAACGAACAAACAGCCGCCATTCAGATTCGGCCTACAGCAATTAAAGGTGCCCTGCGCTACTGGTGGCGTGCCTTAAATTGGAGTCACATATTTTCACCAGGCGATCTGAACAAATCACTGGCTGATCTTCATAAGCAAGAAGCAGCCATTTTTGGAAGCTGTTCACCAGAGCCATCTCAATCAAAGTTTCTACTATCTATTACCAAACAAACACTGAGCGAAAACATTAACAATACCGGTTATCAACAATACCAGGGATGTAAATACCTTCTTGGCCAAGGATTATTTCAACATAAAACCAAAACCGTCACACGCAAATATATTGAAGGTGATTTCTCTATTACGATTCGATATAGAAAAAATGCTTTAAATCAAGAACAAGTCCATCAGCTCTATGATAGTTTGTTACTGATGGGATTAATAGGGAGTTTAGGCGCACGTGCTCGTCGCGGTTGGGGTTCTTTATCACTATCAAAACTTGATCACCCCATACACAAAATACCTACAACCTCTTTAGAATATTATTCTTTACTGAAAACCTTAATTCCAACCCGCCATGTAGACCAACCACCTTTTACAGCTTTTTCACAAGCCACACGGCTAATAAAAGCTTATTCAGCCGATAAGTCAGAAACAGTTTTGGAGGAAATAGGCAAGGCTCTTTTACTCTTTCGAACCAATGGCCGTCAAGGTAAGATTGACACCCGAAACCTAGAAAACAAGAAAATATTCAAGCTTGATAAGTACAAACAATTTTGGGATGACCATGATCTCATGTTAAAAGTTGCAAACAGCGGAAAAACCCATCACAAACACCCAAAACGCGTTGTCTTCGGTCTTCCACACAATTACTGCTTAAATCGTAACAATAAAATTGATATAGAGGGCTGTCATGAACATCGCAAACGTCGAGCTTCTCCCTTGTTTATTTATGTCCATAAAATTGAAAACATCTACCTAGGCATGTTATTACTGTTGCCAGCAGACTTTCTACCCCAAGAGGACAAAATTTCATTTAAAAGACCAAATACTACTCAAAGCCTAGGTTCAACACCACATCAAGTAGATTATACCCACATTCACTCCTTCTTTAATCACTTCGTTAATAAACAAGAGGTCATCAATGCACAATAAAAATGGCCTCCACTTTCACTTTGCATTGGGCCCTGTACAAGATTTTATTGCTCAGGCCCGAAGAACCCGAGACTTTTGGGCAGGTTCTTTTCTCTTGTCTTGGCTCTCCGGTGTGGCCATGCTAGCTGTCAAAAAACAAGGTGGCAAAATCCTCTTTCCAAAACCCAACACGGATTACTTAGAAGCAATAGCACCCACAACAACCACAGCGACGCACGGTCCACAGCAAGGGAGCATTCCCAATCGTTTCACAGCGGTTGTCCAACAAGGATTCGATGCAGACTATGTAAGACAAACTGTTCTACAGGCTTGGAATGCTTTAGCTGAACACATATGGACTCAAGACTTCGATTCTACCAAACTAAATGAAAAACAAAAAAGCGTAGCTCATTATGGTGCTCGCGTTGCCAAACTGTATTTAACTCAACCTTGGGCAAAGCGGGGCTGCAATCGATGAAATATATTCTTGTCATATCCACCTTAATATCTATAGGAATTGCATCCTTTGCTCTATATGCTGGTATTCAACACAACCCAATGGGGGCTTTTTGCAAAGATGATAATCTAGATGTTTGTGATTTTGATTATTTCTACGCTGTGGTTATATGGTTGTCGTGGTTTATTCCATTTTTTGTTGGTCAAAGTATAATTATATTGCCAGCAAGATTTTTTCATAAAGCTCTAACAAATAAGGATAGGTCGCGCGGCTGAACCGCGCCCTATCCTATTGTTGAACAAGCCTGTTCATCTATGTGCAGCGCTCCTTTATATAGGAGATAAATCGCTCAAAGATCAGAAGAGCATGAATCAAAATTGCAGTCTACTTTGACAGTACTCCAGGAGTGAATCTTAACTGAAGGAATAGAAGTACTCCTCAAGGTGCTTTTGGGTTAAATCAATCAGGGTAGCAGTCAAAATATTCGGTAATACGGCGTAAAACGCGGATATAACTTTGAATAGTATTATCACTTATTGGTATACTGTTGTTATTCTGCCGCTTTGCGGTTTAGTTCAACAATGGGGAAAATTTCCATGAATACATTAATTGAACAACAGCGCGCGGCTTTTGCCCTTAACAAGGTACAAGAAATCATAAACAAACAAAAAAATGATGAAAATAAAAACTTTAAAGCCTATGCACAAAATTTACCGGCCCTAATTCAAAAAAATGGTTTGGGACAAGCCTTAGCATTGGCTTTATCCAAATCTTCCAAACAGTCAACCCAAACCTGGAAGGCACTGTATGATCTCTTAGAAACGTGGCTTTGTTCATCAGATAAAGATCGGAATATGCCTTATACGGGTCAAAAAAATTTGATGCAAGCCATCACAACAAGCGATATAAAAACTTACCTGTTTGCGCAAGCCGAGGCCCAAGCGCTACTGTTATGGGTTAAAAAGTTTGCTCGTGCCCAAATCCCATCTGAGGATTAAATCGTGACAAAGATTGAACATCAATTGCCGCTCTATCAAAGCCGTGAGTCTCACGCAACTTTGTTAAACAAATTATCGAATCAACAAGCAAATGGCTCACGAACCTTCCATAAAGGCCTTATTTATGAGCGTTTCTTTTCAGCATACAATTCAAAATGGGAAATCACTGAACAAAAATCTGACTGGCTTAAAAAATTTTTCAAAGGAGATGCGGGCAACAAACAACAACTTAAAGCAACTTTAGAACGCCAACATGCTTTGATATATGCACTTCAAGGAACAGGTGAAGTTTATACACTGATCTCCCCATTAGTTACAGGCTTGGGTAACGACCACCCTCTTGAAAATGGCTTTCTTTGGCACCCTACTCTGGCAACACCCTACTTAAACGGTGCCGCTATTAAAGGATGCTTAAGAGCTTGGATTGAGCAATGGAATCCGGAAGTCCTTTCGAAAGAAGAACAACAGATGCTCTTTGGTACAGATAAAGATCCAAACGATGCCTCCATCCCCTGCCAAAGCGGCGAAATCATTTTTTTTGATGCATTACCTATCGATGTCCCAACACTCCCAACACTCCAACCAGATGTGATGACACCTCATATGGGAGACTGGTATCAAAATGGACAAACAAAACCCTTAGACCCTTCAACAATACCAGCTGACTGGCACCAACCCATCCCAATTTCATTTCTGACGGTTACCGAAGCCCGTTTTTTATTAACTATCGCACCTCGTACCAAACGGGCCAAACCTTTCCTTGAAACCCTAATCTCAGAAATCAGCCAAGCGCTGCTTAATATGGGGATAGGTGCTAAAACAGCTACAGGCTTTGGTTATATGAAAACCGTCGAAACCAGTGAAGCAACTTCTTACACCGCATTAGTTCAATCTTATCAACAAAAGCAAAGACTACTGCACGAACGCGCACAGATGACACCTTTACAAAAAGAAATCGATCATTTTTTTAATAGCTATAAAGATAATGTCACAGACTTAGAAGCTTTAATTGATCGAGCTCTGCAAGAAAATTGGGATACCAAGGATAAACTCGCTCTAGCCCACGCGATTCGTACAAGATCAAACTATCTAAACATTTCCAACAAGAAAAAGAAAAAACTCAGACCTCGACAAGAGAAAGTGGCTTCACTTAACATTTTAGGATACAGTTATGATAATTGATGATGTCATCAACAAATTTGTTAATAGCTACAGTGAAGAGTTAGCATTATTGTTGCTTAAATGTATTGCATTGCCAGAACATGGAGGTCTTGGATATCAAATTCAGTTCCAGTATCGCTGAATTATCAGGAGCAGATCCTAAATTGGGCCGTGCTATTGGCCAAGGGGTTTTTGCTATTACCTCAGTGGCAGTTGGATCTATTGGTAGTATTCGTATCCTTAACGTCAAGGGCCAAACATTTTTACGAACTGGGCTTGGTGGCCAGACTGGTGGCTTTGCCATAGGGCGTGCAGATTTACTCTACGGAAGCTATCGCGCTAAAGACGGACTTACTATTTTAAGTATTAATAATAATTCCGGCCAATCTATCCTGCGTTTTGTTACCCATCACGGTCAGCTAGTCGTTAATGGCCGAATTGTCGGTGTTCAACGTATATTAAAGCATGAAACTAATTCGAAGGAAATACTAAAAGGCTTACTAAAGTTGCTTGCACATGGAGCAAAACAAGGATGGTGAAAAAAATAAAAAATCCTTCCATTTCCTGGGAGGAGGACTTTGGGCCACAAGAAGAAAGTAGCACTTCAAAACTTATTCTCAATACCATGCTTACTCAATTGGCAGCGGTTTCTCTAACTTGTACAAGATTGTACTTTTTTATACCAGTCCCTACACCCTATGCTAGAGCCGAAGCAGATTTTATTGCCTCGTTCAATACTAGTTACCGTAAGGAAACTAATTTGAGAGTCACAGAACTGCCCAATAACGGCAGATGCTACATAACATCAAGCGAGGAACTGTTTTTAGAGTTGATTCCACAGGCATTCAATCTGGGACCTGCAGAATTAACTTTTATTATCGCAAATTGCCAATTTGATCTGAATACTGAAGATGCGACAATCGCTAATTATCTATCTGAAGCGTTGCAAAACCAGCCTAATTGCAAACAAACACGAGACTTAAGTGGTATTCATTTTGATTCAGGTGATTTGGTTGAGTTATTCTAAGGAAGGTGCATGAAATAACTTTAGCATTTACTACTTCTGAACTGTAAAATATTTCGATATTTTCAACAAGAAAAAAACTCAGGCCTCGACAAGAGAAAGTGGCTTCACTTAACGTTTTAGGATGCAGTTAAACTGTAAGCTCCCATACCCATAACAGCTCCTTTACCAACATGAAGCCACTGACCAAGCCACAACCAGGACCATAACAGAGAAAGGCCGCGACCACGTAATACGGCCTCACCGACAAGACCGCTCATCGGGATCTTTTTGTTTTGTCGATTTGAAAACCGAAACCATTCATACCATTTAAAGTGTGCGTTTTCAAAGGACAAACTACTGCACAAAGCATGCAAATAGCTGATTTCTTCGCTGCTATATTGTGACGCCTTTGAATGATTTTCATGTACACTCAGCAATTGAAAATAACGACGCAATAAGGATTGTCCAAAATCGACTGCTGAAAACTGGTGTGGCCTGATGATTTTATCTTTCACTTTTAAGCGTAAAGGATGTATAAATCTAATCACTGCAGACTCGGGGCTATCAGGACAAGCATCTAAACAAATGGGCTTTACGATGCTACTTAACATAGGCTGCCACCCATCAGATAAATGATCTTACTCGACTTGCACCATCAAGTATTGTGTACCATGAACACCTTTCATACCAGCAATTTGCATAGCTTGCAAGCACTGTTGCTTGTATTGATGTCCTATTCCAAACAAGCTTAGATAAATTTGAACATTTTGGTTTACTTGCACTGTATGCTCCAATTGTGTTTGCGGTGAGATCACGATGGGGTGAGGCGCATGTGAACCGTGTATGACTTGAGGGTTATGAGCACCGCGCTTGGTTTCAAAAATAACGTCATAAGCCTTAAAATCAATGTCTTTTAACGCCATACCAAAAGCTCCACGCCAAGCCGAACCCATATAGGGCTGGAAAGAAGCGCTGGGCTTAGCCAATCTTAGGCTATTATTAGCAGTAAAAGTTAAACGATAGGCATATACACTGAGCATACCAATTCTGTTTGAGTACGGTTAATAAATTATGAGTGACTTGGCATAGGCAAGGGCACATAAGTATTCTCTTTGTGATCCCACTCCATATATTGAAGCTTAGGGATAACATGTGAGGTCAAATTAGCAGCAGCTAAAACAGCCACAGTACTGGCTGTCGCCCAAAAAAGTGTAATTTCATCCACGCCATGGGCATGACGTAAATACTCGATTGATGCAACAAGGTCTTTAACAAGTTGCATAGCTTGATCAGAGTTTTCGATATAATCTGATTCAATCCACATCACTGGTATAGCAGGACAAGCCTGTTGAACGGAGCCTGCATAGAATTTTTTCTTTCCAACACCCAAAGCAATAGAAGGTACTCTCTCAGATAAAGCACTGTGGTTGGAGATATATTTTGCACAATGAGCATCTCCACCTGGCAACGGTGTGTGCCTAACCTGACCCCTGTTCCCTATTAACAAACCCTCTTTGCCGTAAACAAACAAATCAGCAGATGTTGTACGATTGAAATATTGTCCTAACACCCAAAAGAGCCCAATCTGTGCGTTACCTAAAATACGCACCTTACGAGTCTCGCCTCGAACAGTGGACAGAGCCTTACTTAAGGACCAATGGATCGTCTCAATCATTTTGGTCCAATCAGCTTTTTCTTTGATTAATTGTTATTTCTCAAATCCCTATAGTCGTATCAGGTGGATTTTTCCTAAATAACGACTGTAGCTTAGTTGCTTCAACCCGAGGCTAATTTTGTAAAATAATAATTTGGTTTAAAATGGGTGCTTTTCAATTTTGGTTGATTGTTATGCAAATATTTTTCATCTTTAAATTCACTTGAGCACTTCACTCATT
>JANQJO010000080.1 GCA_028281605.1 Pseudomonadales bacterium | reverse complement strand
GAAACTGCTTTTGAAAAAGTTGACGCTGACAATTGCCAGAAAATTATCAAAAAAGTACAGGAAAAAGAGGACAAATTTTGGGAAGAAGACGCCATATTAAATCAGCAGTAATAAGCTCAAGAACGGCCTGTTTAGAATGCTTTTTAACCAACAAAATCAATCAACTCACATTCTAGGAGCTATAGCTGTTCTTTCTATAGGAAGATCATTACGTATCGCGCTGATTTGTTTGTTTTCTAAACTTTTTGCTGTCAAAACCATCACTCCTTTGATAAATCACCTGAAACCGGCACTATTGTACTGAAATTATGTTGATGAATCTGTCTAATGACAGTGTAAGTTTCAATAATGCTTATACAAACTTACAAAAGATAACATTTGATCTCTTAAAATTTCATATTATTACGGTATAATACTGAACCCGTAACATGGTTTAGAAAAATCAGGGAGGCAAGTCGGTTATGGCGAGACCTGGGGTGACGTATTTGGATGTAGCTAAGGCGGCTTCGGCTATTCAGGCTGAGGGTAAAAACCCTACAGTAGATGGCGCATACTGAATTGGCTAAGCAGTTACAAGAAAAGGAACAGCTTGTTCAAGACTTAAAAGATACGTTATCCACTTTACAACAAGCACATGATGCACTCAA
Organism: Pseudomonadales bacterium; assembly: GCA_028281605.1. Lineage (GTDB taxonomy): Bacteria > Pseudomonadota > Gammaproteobacteria > Pseudomonadales > JANQJO01 > JANQJO01. Next base: position 9,262 of record JANQJO010000080.1, on the reverse strand, counting down.
AATAAGCAGCCATGAACAATTATTGAAAATTGCAAGGTGTACAGCACCAGCTAGAAAACAAGTTAAACGTAGAAATAGAAAAAAATAAACATCTTGAACTGAAACATACTGAAGCTCAAAATCGCATCAAAGAGCTGACAGAGACAAATCAATTTTTGATGAAAATTCAAAATAATGAATCCCAATCGAAAGAAGAACACCTAACATCAACATTCCACACAGGAGAGTAATAATTTGCCAAATGATCTTATTTAAACAAAGATTGTATCTAAATTAAAACCCTACAGATTTAGATAAGCCATTTGCGCAGCCTCACATATCGAAACTGATTAATTATTATTGATCAGGGAAATACACAAGAGAGAGCGGTTAAATGACAACAGCAAGAAATGCCAACAGATCTCAGCCTAGAATGCCAAATCAACTTCGAACACCTGATGGCAAATTTATTTCCAAGTCAGTTAAAGTTGCTGGAGTTCGTGTACCTAATCATCGACCTGGTAGAAAGGTTGCCGCCACGCCAAGACTTTTTCGCGATGTTTACACTGGGATGGAGGCTCCAGCAAATGCTGAAAAATTATTTAAGTCTTCCACTGTAGCACCCAAAGCCCTCCCCAAGCCTTATCTTCCCGTTGAAAGCCTAAAGACAAAAGTGGAAGAAATAAACGAAAGTATTAAAGCAAAAGCTGAACATCCAATGAAATTGGCAGACTCAGGTAGCGGGGGTCATAAATTATCGTTTTTACACTCATTCGTCAAATATTTGAGTTCATACCATATTGTTAGTGGTGCCCTACCTTCGTTTGGCCAGTGGTGGTCACATAATCAGGAAAATTTTAATGGTATTGGTAATCGAAAGTTGCTGGATGATGACATTTCATCTAGCAAAAATTTGCCAACCATTGAAGAAAAGTTTCAAGCAATATCAGAGGGAATTAAAACGTATTATCCAAAGGATCCTAAAACTCAATCAGGAGTGCATATTCCAGTAGATGGTTGCCTCAATCGTGCTAATTTACTCATTGCTGAATTAGCGGCTCGAAACATCACAGGTACGCGGATATATATTTATCGCGAAGACGGCCTAAATCCGGGAGGTAAAATCAAGTGGGGCTTCCATGTTGCTATTGCAACGCTGGATAGTAATGGTATAGCCGTTGTTGCTGACGGATCTTTTGGAAACGGTAAACTTCTTACAATACCAGAATGGCTAAAAACAATTGATAAGCTAGGCCCAGGTGAAAAACGTGAAGAGATAAAGTATGAATATTCAATATCAGAGCAAGGAGCACCACTTTTTGAAACAGGGGAAAGAAAACCACTCCACCTTGAAAATATTGGTGCGGATGTAAAAAAAGCTTTGACAGAAGACAGTGCAACTAAGTTACCAGAATCACCCTTACCTTTTGATGAAGGCTCTCTTCAAAAGCCATGTGCTGGGATGGTTGAAGATATTCAATGTGAAGGTGTTCTTGAGTATACAAATGAAGAGCTGCCTGACTGGATAGAAGACAATAAAGGTAAAGTCTTAACTAGAGTGAATGAGTTCCTTATTCCAGTACTAACCAGGGAAGGCCTCTACAGCCCTGAACAGAGGAGAGTTCCCTTTACGTGTGAAGACGCAATAGAGAAATATAAGCAAGAACCTGGTAAAGCGAGCGTTTGGCCTCAAGGCTGTGGTTAATAGGGAATGGTTATGAAATCACTTCAACATTTTCATCCCAAAAGGTAAATTTACCTCAAAAAACCGTCAAGCACTTCTACCTTAAGCTTGACTTATACCCTACCACAATACTTAGGGAGGGGTTACATTCCATTAACAATAAGGTATCATATGCGACCAGCTCGGGAAACTGGCAATAAAATAACCTTTTTTTATGCCTCCAACTGAACATCAAGTAAATCTAACCACCTGAAAATCAAATTAATATGAATTTACATACCCAACTTCAAAAAAAACACATCATTGTTCTTGGTGATATCATGTTGGATCGATATTGGCATGGTAGTACTTCCCGCATCTCTCCAGAAGCCCCTGTTCCTGTCGTTAAAATCGAAAAAGAAAGCTTACACCCAGGAGGTGCGGCTAATGTTGCTTTAAATTTGAGCGCTTTGGGAACAAAAGTGACCCTCATAGGCATCACTGGTTGTGACAGTGATAGCGATGCATTACTGGAGCAGCTAACAGCCCATAACATAAATTGCCAGTTCATTCGAGATGAATCCACAAAAACAATAGTAAAACTAAGAGTCATTTCACAACAACAGCAGTTGATCCGTGCAGATTTTGAAGAACCTACTGTTAGCTGCAAGTTACAAGCACAACTCCAACAAACCTTTGACAACATTGTTCAAACAGCCGATGCTGTGGTTTTGTCTGATTATGCTAAAGGTTGCTTACGACCCTGTCAGGCCTATATAAAATCAGCCAAACTTCATAAACTACCAATTATTACAGACCCTAAAAGCAGCGATTGGTCACTTTATGATGGTAGCACTATAATCACTCCGAATACCCCAGAATTTACTAATATTGCAGGCTCCTTTGAAACTTCTGAACAACTTGAACTCTTAGCACATTCTGTTTTAAAGCAGCATCACTTAGATGCTATCCTGGTCACCAGAGGAGCCAAAGGCATGTCTTTGGTCACAACCGATGGCTGTACCCATATCCCCACCAAAGCTTATGAAGTCTTCGATGTTACAGGTGCCGGAGATACCGTTGTTGCAACCCTTGCTTTTGCATTGGCCAATAAGATAGAGCTTAAAACAGCCGTATCTCTGTCTAATTTTGCTGCTGGTATTGTCGTTGGGAAACTAGGCACAGCCTGTGTCACTCAAAAAGAACTTATTGCAAGCTATCTAAACCACAACCTCAATAAAAATGATTTGCTAACACCTGAAGCCTTACACACCATTATTCATCATAAACAACTCTCTGGCAAAACCATCGTAATGACTAATGGTTGCTTTGATTTATTACACTCAGGACATATTGAATACTTAGAAGCTGCACGCCAATTGGGAGATTATTTGGTTGTAGCAATTAATGATGATGCTTCTGTAAAACGACTAAAAGGAGACAGTCGACCCATTAATACCATCACTGACCGTATTACTGCCCTCAATGCCTTGGCTTGTGTAGACTGGGTCATTTCATTTTCTGAAGACACCCCGCAGCAACTTATTGAACATTTATCTCCCAATATTTTAGTCAAGGGAGGAGACTATAAGATTGAAAATATTGTAGGCGCTAAGTGGGTGCTCGAACACGGAGGACAAGTTAAAATTATGCCTTTCAAAAAAGGATATTCGACATCTGCTCTGCTTGAGAAAATTATTAAAAAATAAATGAATTTATGTGCTCAATATTGCCTGTAAATACGAATATTCTTTGTAAAAAGAAAAAGCTATGGAATCGAGTTGTACAAAATGAGTATTAGGGGACGTATGAAATGGATATTGAATTACTGAGGACTTTCTTAGAAATTTGTAAAACCAATCATTTCGGCAAAGCAGCAGACAACCTTTACTTAACGCAAGCTGCTGTCAGTTCACGCATTAAACAGCTTGAAGAATTACTCAGCGTCCCTTTATTTTATCGTAATCGCTCTAACACTCACCTTACTGCTGAAGGGCAAAGACTGGTTGAGCATGCAGAATCTATACTCAACGCCTGGGCCTTAGCAAAACAGGATATCGCGCTTTCTAGTAATCAACAACCACAAATCAGCTTGGGTAGCAGTCAAGAAATTTGGGATATTTATTTAAGAAAACGACTGTTACTTTACAAGAAAAATAATCCAGATACTATTGTTAGAATTGAGCTACATGCCCCTGAAAAACTCAAGGCTCTTTTAACCCAACACCACCTTGATGTGGCAGCATTTTATAATCCCCCCAGCAACCCCGACGAACTTCTTATCTACAATGCTGGTCAATTCGATGTGCGTTTAACCTGCACTGAACCGGGGCTTTCACTGGAGCAAGCTCTCTCTTTGGGATACATCAGAGTTAACTGGGGCACCCGATTCAGTATTTTTCACTCTAAAAATCTACCTCACCATTTGATACCAACTCTTTATACAAGTAACAGTAAACTCGCTTTTGAATACATGCTCAATGCTTCAGGCAGCGCATTTTTAGCAGATCCTATGACTGCTGACCAACTCAAAGAAACGCTTTATCATGTCAATCAAGTTCCATGCTTTAGTAAGAATCTTCATCTGGCAACGCTAAAATGTTCCCGTAAACAACAAGTCTTAGAAGCTTTTGTCAGCGAGCTTATCAAACAGCCGATTTAGCTGCCACTTCTTTCTTCCAAGGGATTCCAAGTATAATCTTCTATCTGTTTTTTTAGCTTTTTGGCTTCAATTAGATCCTCAAGATGTCTGCGCACCGTACCAGCTCGTGTACAACCACTGGTATAAGTACTCCCATCACTCCCATCACTCCCATCAACCATAATATCCTCATCTGACTCCTCAAAGTCTATGAGCAACAAAGCAGAATTATTGTTTGATTCTCTTGGTTGTGTAGTATTACCCATGTCCATTCTCCTTGTTTTAATTTCTGGTTATATGATCTTAGCCATAATTAATAAGGAGAGTTAAACGCAAAATTTTTATCTTTAAGCAAAAAAATAATTATGAAGGAGACAAATTATTATCTATACAAGTAACAACTTAAGTCATAATACAAATGATTACAAAGGATCAATTAATTTACTTAAAACCCATAGACAAGCGTGAAAGAGGTTTCCGTATCTGTTTTTTCATTGCTTATTTGCACTGGTTCTGAATTATTTTTGATCGATAAAGACACTTTCATCGCTAAATTACCTACGATGCTACTACTGATAGAAGAAACCGATTTGGTAACAACTCGCTCTTCACCAGAATCAATACTTAAAGTTTGAGAAAATGTGGCACTTTCAGCTAAAGAAACATTATATTTACACCCCAATCTCAATATAGCTTCATCTTGTGAGCTGGATAAAGGAAGGTTTTGCTTAGACAATCGATAACCTGGACCAAGCTCTAAATCTAAAACTGTTTTTTCTGTTTCCAGCACACGCCGACCATAACCAATAGAAACTGTAGATTCATAAGAAAAACCGCTAAAGCGATCTTTCTCATAAGTCATTAAACTAAATAAGAAGTTAGGCCCCTCTAACTTCTTATTCGATTGCGCGCTAATGCCGTACTTTTCTGCAGAGGTATCATCATTTTGCGATTCATTAAGCGCTTCAACAATGTAAGTATTTTCCCATACGGGAAGAGTATGCAGAAGTTTAAGTTTTCCGTTAAAATTATTTGTTTTTGTATTACCATCTGTTAATGAAAACCCCAGTTCACCTTCACCTTGCCAAACCGATTGTAATGTCTCTGGTTTTTCTGTTGCTACAGCAGCAGCACTCATAAGAAATAACAACCCTACTCTCATAAACATATGGATCAACTCACATTAGGTTCAGTAACAGAACCTAACACTCGCCTTATATAAGTTTCACTATCTTGAGACGTAGAATCTATATGCAAATCAAGTTGTGGGTAAGGAATATTGATATTGTTAGCGTCAAGCTGCAATTTTATTGATTCAGTCAATTCAAAATAAACGGTCCAATAATTTTCAGTTTCTACCCAGCATCGTACAACAAAATTTACAGAAGAGTCAGCCAACTCAGAGACAGCAACCGTTTTTTCTTGATCCTGTAAAACCAAGGGGTGCTCTACCAGTACTGACTCAAGCACACGTCTTACTTCTTTTATGCTGGCATCGTAACTAACACCAATCGTTAAATCTACCCTACGAGTTGAGTTAGCCGAATAATTAACAATATTACCCCCCATTATAGTAGCATTAGGAATAATGACTCTTTTATTATCAACCGTACACAGTTGCGTTGAAAAAATCATAATTTCTTGCACAATACCACTGGCGCCACCTGCTTCAATATAGTCACCTACCTTAAAAGGCTTAAATAAAACCATCAGTACCCCAGCAGCAAAGTTAGACAGTGAACCTTGTAACGCTAAACCAACAGCTAAACCTGCCGCAGCCAATACAGCTACAAATGAAGCTGTTTGTATCCCCAGCTTAGACAGTGCGGCAAGTACTACAAACACAGCCAAAGCACTATATAATAAATTAGAAACAAAAGAGACTAAGGTGGTTTCAAGGTTACGGGCTAACATCAATCTACGTGCAACACCTGTCAGTTTTTTAGTAAGCCATAGACCTAATACAATAATAAGTAAAGCAGAAATCACTTTTATGCCGTACAGGGTAATGAGTGTTTGGCTTTGTTGTACGATATCTTCTGTATTCATATTGGCCTCTTTGCGAGTATCAACTATTGGGTGAAAAAACGATGATACGCTATCATGTTTTAAGATCAGAGTACATATGCCCACTGCTTATAAGTGCGTATACTAGTCACTAGTATACAGTTAGAAGATCAAAAAGAACTACTTTCACCTTAGGAGGTGTCCCAGAATAAAGTTTACAAGCTTCACTCCTGAACTCGCTGCGCTCAGACATGCATCCGCTCACATTGTAAACTTTATTCTGGGACACCTACTTACTTTAGTATTTACTTTTTGCTTGGTGTATGATTTACAGTTGATCCAATTAAAAGTCGAGAGACTTAAGAATGTGTTTTAAAAATCAAAAAATAGCCAGATCAAATTTAAATCTATAAGCTGTATAAAGGTTTTAAATGGACTTGTTAGCAGCAAAACAGATCATATCGCAGTCTGTTTCAAGCTTTGACTGACCCAACATAAGGTAGCTTGAGAAAATATTTTGCGATCAAAAAAATGATAGATTGATCATTTTTTGATTTTTAAAACACGTTCTTATAACACACTTTACATAGAAGCTTTTAAATTTAGTAACAGACTGAACTATCATAAATAGCATGAATAAAATAACAATATTTGACTAACTATGATTGATTAAGAGGGCTAAAATTATCAAAATTGATCAATATCTTGTTTCAAACCAAACTATCAAGTCTATTACTGACTTGACTAATGATCCATTAAAGGGAATATTTTTATTTTTAGAACAAAGAGGTGATTATAAGTGCGCAACTAACTTATCTTCTACCTGCAAATCATTAAGAGAAACATATATATCCTCTCTTATTGAAGAGCATATAAAAAAAATCAAACCCCTTTCAACAGAACCCAGCCTTAGAAACCCACAACCTCACAATCTACACTATATAAGATTATTGCATTGGACTTTTTCCTATGGTATGCCAGAGATAAAAGACGCGCTCAGTATCTATACAAAAGCTAATGAAGCTTTAAGCAAGCTAATAGATAAAATGAATCTTAAAGAAATAAATTATTTACTTGAAAATTTGAAAGTTTTTATTTTTAACAAAGAAACCTTAAAGTCTATTTTTCTTAGATTAGAAACACTAATAAAAAGTGACGAGAGCTTTGATATACTTTCCTTGTTAAAAATTTATCAAATAGTATCATTTGATCCTGGTTATTCTCGACAAAACATTAAAGGCAGCATTTATGAAAAGATCAATACATCAATAAGCAATACAACAATTGAAGATTTACTGACGCTTACAAAAATAGCTAAAGACAAAAAAATTGATTCTAACTTTCGGGTCCATGCTATGATAAAACTTTGCGAATTACAAACAAACGAGAATAATATTCGGAAGTTAGAAAAAAAACAAAGCTTAAAAAAAATTGTTATTTTGACATGGCTACACCAACATAGTTTTAACTTAAACACAAAACGTATCGCTAAAACAAACCTAGAAAGAATGGCTCAAAATCCAGAGCGAATTTCCGATTGCTTGAAAAATATCAATATCAACAATTTTCATGATTTAATACTTTTTTACTATCAATTATTAGATGATCTTAGCAAGAGAAAAAACCCTCTCATAAAACAAGAAGACGTTAATAAAAAATTACAATCACTCATACAAGAAGCGGATATACAGCATGCCTCTTTTTTTAAAGAAATTCTAACGCATAATTTCCCACATGAAATACATGCAACAACCGAAACTCAGCTTAAGATTCTAATTGATCAAGCCAATATTGATCAGGTGCTTTTTTTATTAAACATCTATGAAACTAATCAAAATATTAATGACGCAGTTAATCAGAAAATATACTCACTACTTAAAACAATGCATATAAAAGAAGCCCCTGTATTTACCTTACTCCTGAGATCTCAGATTTTAAATAAAAATACGCTTAGTTTACTCTATGGAAAAATAACAGAATTAGTACAACAGTATAAGCCACTGCCAGAATATCAGAGGTTTTTAACATTTCTCATACGTAACGAAGATATATTACCAAAAGAATTAATAACACTAGTAAACATAACGCATTCCAAAGAAATCTCTACAAACCAAAAATAAACAGTGCATATCACATAAAAGTATTTTTTTGTATCCCTCTTGATTTCTCATAAAACCTCGGACAAAATTGAGCGAAACGATGGGTAAGGCCAATAAACTTTGTGTTCACCAAAAAACAGTGAAAAAACTCGGGGAAAAAAATGTTAGGATCAGTCATAGGCGGCTCACCAACAGTAGAAATAAAACCCTTAAAACAAAATTCTAATGACACAGCACCAACACATTTAGAAACTTATAATAAACGACAGTTTTCGCTAAGTACTCTTCTTCTAAAAGCAGAATCAAGTGATATTACGCCAAGACAAAGAAATACAGAAAATCAACTTACAGCAAGCTCTAATAACTGTTTATTACCAGAAATAATAAATCCTGAAGAGGAAGACGCAAGAGTCATTGATACACAAAAAGGTCAATCCAGCCTGGATTCTCAATCTTGTATTAGGGATACAGAAAAATTAGAGAAAGAAAAAGAACTAGCTCAAGCTCTAGAATATGCAAATCAACTTCTGGGAACATCCCCTGGCAATCCTGATATATCAAGCTCAGAGTTACTTCACTTACTAGGCGAAATACTTGAAGACATAAACCACCTAGGTGCAGATTTAGCGGATGCAAGCAGAGGAGCTGACTGATCTCCTCAAGCAGTAACTAGCTCTTGTCTGGAAACATAAAAAACAATTACGCCACCCGCAATTCCTTAAATTACAAGTACTGTAGACAAAGTTAAAACAAACAATGAACGATGAGTTTCAATTTAGGAGGTGTCCCAGAATAAAGTTTACAATGTGAGCGGATGCATGTCTGAGCGCAGCGAGTTCAGGAGCGAAGCTTGTAAACTTTATTCTGGGACAC
>JANQJO010000043.1 GCA_028281605.1 Pseudomonadales bacterium | reverse complement strand
GTAAAAAAAAGGTTAGGACAGGAAGAGCCGTATGACGTGAGAGTGTCATGTACGGTTCTGTGGGAGGCCAGAGGGGAGGTTCCTCTGGCCTACTCGACCGGCACGCCGCAAAGCCGGGCGTTAGGTGATTAAACGAGCTACTGGTTGCGGGTTTTCATTACCTCCGAATTTGTCTGAAAACCCTATTTTTATAGAGTTTTGAATTATTTTCCTAAAAATCTTATAATCTCTATTTTTTTAGGGATGGAAAATAGGAAAAACAGCTAAAATCCCTTCAATACGAATAGGGGCCATTCCAACAAATTTGACGCTAGAACAATTTAATGAATTTATCTTAGCATTTGACCTTTGGCAAAAGGGAACCACGCACCAAACTATCTACATACGCTCTGTTTAAGTATATTTTAAAACTTTTATATCTCGGTTGCCAGTGAAAAGAGTTACCTATTGAGAAGGATCAACGAGGTGTTCCGGAAATTCACTATTCACGAATTTATAGAGTATTCCGGCGTTGGCAAGCAGCAGGTGTTTTCGATGCTATTTTTACTGTATCCCTATTTAAACTCCAAAAACACCAATTACTGGATACATCCGTCATTCATGGGAATGGTACCACAACTGCTGCAAAAAAAGGAAATGATAATGTAGAGTTTAATGGCCATAAAAAGATGAAAGGAGATAAAATCGTAGCGTTTTGTGATCGACATTGCAATGTGCTTGCTCCTTTTGTTTCAGCACCTGGAAATAAAAATGAATCGCCTTTATTACGTGAGGCCTTACCTAAATTGATACGCACAGCTAGTGCTGTTGGTCTTGACTTAAAGGATACCATTGTAAGCTTAGATGGTGTTTATAATAGTAAAGGAAATCGTAAAGCCATTTTTAACCGTGGTATGATACCCAATATAAATCTTAACTCAAGAAATCGAAAAAAATTCAAACGAGGTAGAAAACGATTTTTCGATGCTAACATTTTTAAAAAGCGGTTTAATACCATCGAACGGGCCTTTGGATGGGAAGATAAATTTAGGAGGTTATTGTTGAGATTTGAACAAATCAGTGAACTGCATTATGCGTTTAAGTTGTTGGCATACACTCTGATTAACCTCGGACATTTCTTCAAAGCATAACTTTTCAAAAAACAAGAATCTCGTTAATGTGATAGTGCTAAGCGCTAGGGATCAACCTTGCCCAAATTACAGAAAAAAAAAGATCATTTGAAATGTACGTTAGAGAAAAACATGAATTTTTGAAATCTTAATATTTTTTACCGTGTAAATGCAATTTTCATCACCTAGGGTGACGAAAATTGCATCGCTCATGGCTGTTTTCTTGGATTTATTTGCGGCATTATCATTCACTGGCTTGAAACACGCAACCAGTAGATAAAATTCTGGTGTGAGTTTGCTTGGGTAGCCATGCTGTTTCTCTACTTGGCTTGGGTTTATGCTTATTGGTAAACCGGCGCTAGTTTACGAATAGCGTGAATCATCTCTGGTATTGACTGTGAAGTCAACTTTTTTATGACCCACTTAGGTACAAATTGTCCTGGGTCAACGTAAACCCTATAGTATATTAGAGAACTGTCTGCTGTTTTGGAATTAGGACGAATAATCCACGAACCTGTATTATCAATAAAGTCACCTTCAATATAATGCCACTTTAAAATATGGGTATTACCTTTATGCTTATCTTCCAATTCTATCTTGTAGTTAAAATCCCATAAAGAAAATTTCGTTTCAAAAGAATAATGAGTGGACTGCAAAGTTACATTTGTATTTTTTGTTCCGGTGATATTAGGCATAAATTCAGGATATCTATCAATATCGTATATGACGTTAAAACAAGAAATTGGACTAGCATTTACAGTAAAAAGTGCTTCAAGGGTTTTTTGTTTTTTGTTTTTTGTATCTGTTAACCTGATGATATAATTTTCTCCACTTTTGACGATTTTGCCTTTTTTGTCAGGAAAAGATAATGCGTGAAGTTGTGAGGAAAAAAGTACTGAGGCCAACATGGTTAGAAAAAATGATAATTTTATAAAATAAGAGAATTTATTTTTATATTTTTTTTTATAAAAAAGGTTGACTAGTGGCTTGTTTTTGTTATAGGGCTTTTTGTTGATCTTATGTTTCATTCCTGTTCCTTCTTTCTATTGATAGATGATAGATTTTCCAGCTAAATAAATTTATTTTAGATTACATTTTTTAAAATTTAGATACAAGTTTATAAGAATGCGGTATGAATTAAGTTGGTTTTTACGATAAAAAGACATATTTTTACCGCCCAATGACATCTAAAAGAAATAGAGAACTTGTGATCTGATGAGTTTACCAATATGCTTTAGTGATTGAGGCAATTTATGTCTGATACTTTTGTAATAATATCCATAAAATAACTATATGCATTAAGTGATTACTGCACTTTCAAGATAAAAATTATAAAAGTTTAATAAAAATTACCAATGGGGTCATCATGATCAGAATTGCTACTATTATTTTGATTTTGTTTACTGTTCTACTCAGTGCATGCGGTAGCACTTCTTCAGGCAGATCTCAAAAAGCTGATAATCCACAAGATGTATCAGCACCTATAGTAGCTAGAGGTTTGTTAGAGTATCAGGCAAAGTGTGATAATTGTCATGGAGAAGACGGTCGCGGCATAGGTTCTAATCCATCCTTAGCTGTTTCATGGGATTTAACCCAACTATCAAACAGTATTATTAATCACGTAACACCTCTTCCAGCACCCTGTGATGACACCTGTGCTACAGAAGTTGCTAATTACATTATTGATACATTTGTTCCGAACACAGTTTATGCTAATCGTGGTAAAGCTGATTATGATGCATTATGTGCTTTTTGCCATGGGGCCAGTGGAGAGGGTGGTAGTGGTGGGGCTCTCACTCCTGATGTTTGTCGAAGTTGTTCTAATCTTGAAGAGTTGATAGATCGAATAGATTTAACGATGCCGCCACAAGATATCACTCTGTGTGATCGATCAGTAGCAACTAATTTTTGTGCTGAAGAAACTGCTAAGTATATTTTGGCAGGTTTTATTGAACTCAATGAAAGTGGAACTCCTAATACACCTGGTAATCCTAACAATCCAGGAGTAAACCCTCCAGTTAATTGTCCAGTAACACAGCCACCGAATAACTCTGGTAATGGAATTCCAAATCAAGGACGCTCACTTTATACTGAGCAATGTGCTTTGTGTCATGGCGATCAAGGCCAAGGCTCTAACCTTGGAGGACCATTGAATTCTGTAGATGATTGCCCTAATTGCGTCGACATATCAACTTTGACACAATATATAGATCAATTTATGCCAACAGCTGATGTTACTCAATGTACAGTAGGTGCCGAAACTGGGGCATGTGCAAATGAAACAGCTGCTTACATCTTATCTGGGTTTCAAGAAGTTGCTGATACATCTTCTTCTCCCCCTGTAACGCAGGATAATTGTCCAACAACACCTGGATCTGGAGGGGGGCGTTGTGAACATTGGAGTGTATTATTCAGTAATATCTATGAGTCGGTTTTATTGGCTGATTGTGCTCAATGTCATGCGACAGGTTTATTACAGTCTACGCCGCAAGTCGATTTCAAATTGTATAATGACTTTTCTTTAGATATCGTGTCTTTTTATGAGATGACTGTTTTAATTCATGAAAGAAGTGGTTTGCCTTTGATTTTAGCTAAGCCAACGTTTCAAACACCTCATGGCGGCTTGAGAAGGTTTGCAGTTAATTCTAATGCTTTCAATGTAATGAAAGCTGTGACTGACCGTCTTCTTAACCCAAATCAATGCCCTTAACTTTTTAATTAGTAGGAGGTGTTTCGATATACCTCCTTAATAATTTAGCTATTTTTTAAATATTTGTTGTGAAGGTGTTAAAGACAATTGCTAGACAGTAGATTTTTAATGATCTAGCCAGGGTAAACATCTAATTGCAGATGATCACGGTTTGCAAAACTCCTCATTGAATATTTAGTACTTCGTAACCAATATTTATAGAAGCAGCTCAAAAACTGGTTGTTATAGATCGACCAAATCCTTATACTCATCAGTCAATAAAAAAGTTAATAATTTGAGGTGCTTTAATGAAATCTAAGATAACCCTCTTGTGGTTAATATGTTGGTGTAGTTTAGCACTGGCTGAGAATAATAATGGCATTCCTGAACAGGATTTGATCTTGTGGCTTCAGTCTGAGGATTTAGAGCAGTTAAGCGTAACAGTCGATTGTTCTGATGATCAACCGAATTGTTCAACAAGCAGTAAAACTTCCTTAGCTGCAAGAGGAGCTGTATTGGCCGATAAAGTTAAGCAACTCTTACATCGATTCGACTCAAGTCCTTATACTGTTTTTGTGGTGGTTAAGCCTAACAGCAATCCTAATGCTTGGTGGAAACCTGGCAATCTCATGCAGACGAGTGTTAACAGTTATACAATAGAAAACCATGACTTTAAGGATTATCTATCGCAAAACTCAGAAAACATGACGGAAAAAAAATATCTGCAAGCACTGGCGCGCTGGTTAAAAAATCACGTTTCTGATGACGATGATGATGATGATGAGTATAATGAGAAGAATTTTTTATCAATCTATAAAAACTTGTACGAAATTTACCTTTATAAGCATCGTTTTGATGTTTGTGAAAAAACTCGAATCAAATCTGTGCTGATGAACAAGTACGGAAGCTCTCAGCTTGATTTTGAAAAATATTTTGATGAAGCTCAAGGTTTTAAGCATGATATTGATGGTATTTATCGTATCGAGGCAACTGCTTGCAAACCAAATTTGTTAAAAGATAAAGCTTCTTCTTCTATTGTTCATATCTCAAATCCGATGGGTTTAGATATGGATCATGAAATTTTAACTTTGGGTCACAATAACAAACGTTACTATTTGTTATCAGACATTCCTGATGTGCTCAAGAGAGGGGGGCGATTAAAGAGAGTTTGGCACATGGATGAAGATGGTGGTGATGGCTTAGAAACTGTAACAGTCGAATTTAATTTAAAGCACTTTAAAATAGATAAAAAATATGCGGGTCAATATTTGTTGTTAATTGACCCCACAGCAGACCATGATTTTACAGATGCTATGATTCACAGCAAAGGCCGTAAATTTGTGGGTGATAAAATTATGTTCTCAGAGGTGCCAGTTAAGGACGGCTATGAGTTTACTTTGTTAGTACGTTATTTGAAGGATGAAGATGGGGATGGCATTCCATCTGTTGTAGAACTAATGGAGGGATCTGACCCTCATGATAAAGACAGCTTTCCTGATGCTGATAACGATGGCATGACAGATTATCTAGAAGATGACTCTGATAATGATGGATTGCCTAACCGTGTAGAGTTTATGAGTATTAATCCTTTTGCTGATTTTGATAAAGACGGTATTCCAAATTACTCAGATGCAGACTCAAATGGGACAGGTCAAGAGCCAGACTGTGTTGACAGTAACTATGATAGTATTTGTGACAGTTGGGGTCTTGAGATAGATACTGATCAGGATGGCAAACCCAACTTTTTGGATGCAGATGACGATGGTGATACAGTTTTGTCTGCTGAAGAAGGTAATGACCCGAACCAAGATCAAAATCCAGTTGATGCAATAGATACGGATTCTGATGGTATTCCTAATTATTTAGATACTGATGATGATGGAGATGATATTGATACGAAAGCTGAGCTGGGTGATTCAGATCAAGATACACTACCAGATTATTTAGAGTCTGATAAAAAAGATACGGATGGTGATGGACAATATAATACGTTTGATAATGATGATGACGGTGATGGGACTGTTACTGCGGTTGAGCTTGGGTCTAATCCTTTGCAGCCGAAAGATGAAGATTCTAATGGTATTTTTGATTACTTAGACCCAGCATTTCCAGTATCAGACACTGGAGATTCAAACGGTAATGATGATGACTCAACTGATGATGGGGATTCAGGGAATAATGATGGTTCAGATGATGACTCTGATGATAACGGAAATTCAAGTGATGACAATGGAGACTCTAACGATGATGGAAACTCAGATGATGATGACTCCAATGATGATGGAAATTCAGACGATGACGGTGATTCTAGTGATGATGACAATGGTAACTCAGATGATATGTTTGATCCTGAAGCTGATGCAGATGGGGACGGTTTAAAGAATGGTCTAGAGTGTCCTAACCAGCCTTGTGTTGATACGGATGGTGATAGCCTGCCTAATTATAAAGATGCTGATGACGATAATGATAAAGTTTTGACTTTAAATGAGTTAAATGACACTGATCAAGACAGTGTTCCAGATTATCTTGAACCTTTAAGTGCTGATTTAGATCAAGATGGCTTAAGCAATCAAAATGATGCAGATGATGATGGGGATAATAAATCTACTAAAGATGAAGTAGGCCCATCGTTTTTGATGCCAGTCGATGCTGATGGAGATACGATACCAGACTATTTAGATCCTGATGATGTTAATACGGCTGCTACCGCTGACGGTACGGGTGACAGTGATAAAGATGGATTATCAGATAAACAAGAATGTCTTAAACACCCATGTGAGGATTCAGATTATGATGGGTTACCTAACTATAATGATCCAGATGACGATAATGACGGTACTGCTACAGAACAAGAGCTAATGGATACAGACGCTGATTCAGTTTCAGACCATCTAGAGCCTAATACTTTAGATACCGATGGTGATGGTCTTTATAATTTTGAAGATGATGATGATGATGGAGACAATAAACCTACGCTTGAGGAAGTAGGTGATACACCACTGAATCCGATTCATATAGATAATGACGGTATCCCCGCTTATTTGGACAGTGATTCGAACAATAATGCAGGCACTTTTGATGAAACCGGTGACACAGATATGGATGGTTTGTCTGACTTGGGAGAGTGTCCTTTTAAACCTTGTCCGGATACTGATGAAGACGGTCGGCCAAATTATCATGATCCGGATGATGATAATGATGATCTCTTAACGCAGGCTGAGTTAGGTGATACTGATGCAGATAGGGTACCTGATTATCTGGAGCCTAATACGTTGGATACAGATTCGGATCAGCTGTTTAACCACGTTGATGCTGATGATGATAATGATGGTATTAATACGATCGATGAAGTAGGTTCGACACCTTTGAAACCACTAGATAGTGATGCGGATGGTATACCAGATTACTTAGACAGTTTAGATGATGGTACAGAGCCTCCATTAGACTCTGATTCAGACAGCTTAATTGATATGCTTGAGTGTCCGAATAAGCCTTGTGTTGATACTGACTTAGATGGGTTGCCAAATTTTCAGGACCCTGATGATGACAATGATAGCATTCCTACCATTGATGAAAAGATGGATTCTGATCAGGACAGTCTGCCAGATTATCTTGAACCAAATAACGTTGATACAGATATAGATGGTGTATTTAACCATTTAGATGATGATGATGATGGTGATACTCGTCCAACTATTGCAGAAGTTGGGGGGGATATTTTAAATCCTTTGGACTTGGATCAAGATAATATTCCTGATTATTTGGATCCAGACAGTACAAATGAAGCAGGTACAGATGATGGTTCGGGAGACAGTGATGGAGACGGTCTGTCGGATATGTCTGAATGTCCGGCATTGCCTTGCGCGGATAATAATGATAATGGAGTACCAGATTATTTAGAAGATCCAAATAGGCAAGTTGGGGGTGATGGAGAGGTCACACCTACTTTAGTAACAAATACCAATTTAAGTGAAGGTGGAAGTGTAGGTTTGTATGGGTTACTTGCTGTATTAATGATTCTAGTCATGAAGAGGAGTACAATTATGCCTAGGAGAAAGTTGATAACTTTGTTTCACTCAGTGTCTACACTAGTGTTCTTGGGTGTTGTAAACTCTTCCTGGGCCAATGAGGATGGCCAAAACTCAAAAACCCTTATGTCGGAAATATCAAGTTTTTCTAATGAAGGCAATTTTTTAGGTAACACTAAATGGTATACGGGCTTTAGTCTTGGTTACAGTCGTTTGAAACCAGATACCAATGATGTTTCATTGGTTATTACTGATAAAAATGATGTAGGCTATAAGTTTTTTGCTGGTTTTGAGTTATTGCCTAATATTTTACTTGAGACCAGTTTTAATTTGCTGGGCTCAGCTCAAGCTTCATTGGCTGGAGCTGAGTCGGATGTGGATTATAATGTGATGTCTTTTGATGGCTTATATCGTTTTCCAAGATTTGTAGAAAACCTTCCATTGGAAACTTACGGTATTGTTGGCATGACAGTATTAGATAATGATAGCGATGTTCCAGTGGAAAAAGACAGTGATGTTCAGCTTAAGATGGGGCTTGGTGTGGAATATTTGCTGAAAAACAGTTTTGTATTACGAGGTACTATGGAAAAATTTTCTGGGGATACTGCTTTTGTTTCAGCTGGGGTTGTTCGATACTTTGGTGGTAACAGACAGGATCAGCTTGTTTCAAGGTCTGAAGAAATGGATGCGATGGAGTTTAAAGCTCTAGAAGTTGAAGCAAAAGATATGGAGCTTGTTGTGCTTGCATCTGATCAAGATCAAGACGGTGTTTTGGATGATATTGATCGTTGTCCTAATACTTTTCTTGGGCTTTCTGTTGATGAACAGGGTTGTGGAATGTTTAATCGATCTTTTTCTAATATTACTTTTGAGCATAATTCAACTAAACTGACGGCAGCAGCGACGCAAGTATTGGATGAGTTGGCGTATGAGATTAAAAGAGTGCCTCATGTAGTGGTAGAGGTACAAGCTCATACGGATAGTACAGGCTCATCAACTTACAATATTTGGCTATCCAATAAAAGAGCTGAGGCTATCGTGAGCTATTTGTTGCTTCATGGTTTACCGCAAAATCGTTTGATACCGCGTGGTTATGGTGAAACGATGCCTATTGCTAGCAATAAGACTGTTTCAGGTCGTACTCAAAATCGCCGAGCGGAGTTTAAAGTCTTGAATGTTAATCAAGAAAATTGATAATTTTCTGGTCTAATAAGCCATATTGTGTTTACTTGCTGATGTTCTTTTATCATACTATCTAATTGTATTCAAGGTTTTTTTAAAGTTTTATTTCGGTTGCGTTTGGTAATTTATTTAGAACTATAGCGATACAATTGCTGTCATAGTCAGCAAGATAGAGATTGAAGATCGAGTCTATTATGTACGCATATGATTACCCTTTTAGTGCTTATGTTACTGGTATTTTGAGCTATGTTGAGTTTCAAAGAGAGCTGCAAAAGTTTTTAATACAAGAACCAGAGGCAGTAGAAAATGCTGTTGTTAACCTTGTTCGAATGCAGCACGAGCGTAGAGTTGGAGAAGAACAGTTTGAAGAGCTGAGTTGTTTAATTGGGTCACTTCAAAAATTGAGTAAGGGTAACTTACTAGAACAGAAAATGGAGCAAACTCAAACGCTTAGCTTTGAATCTAGCATTTATAGGGCTCCTAAATCTGATTGTAAAATCAAGCCGGTGATTTGTAAAACTGAGGTTGCAAAACAGACATCTACCAAAAGTGATGGGCTGCGTGCAGAAAAAATAGAAAAAAAAGTAGAGTTAAAATTAGAAGAGCAAAGCTTAGGTTCAAACCGAGATACTTGTTCTAAGAGAGAAAGTGTTGTTTCTAAGAGTGGTATTATATGGGGTTTGTTGTTTATCACCCTTATGTTAGTAGGCGTGATGCTTTATAAGTGGAAGCCTGAAATTATATTATTTGATCAATTTTGGCCAAATTTGACTTTTCGGCCAGTATTACCTGAAAGTCAAGAAACGATCAACGAAGAGTCTATAGTGCATGCTCCAGATTTCGAAGAAAATGATATTTTAGAGCATACTATTAAACAAAAAAATAATAAACAAAAAAATAAGATTTTACTAACTAGTGAGGTTATTGAGGAAAATGCTCCTTTTTCTAAAGTTTTAGATTCTAAGGATTCAAGTCAGCAGACGAGAGAGCTGGAAGGTAATAACAATCTTAATGCTGATGTAACCGCGAATCTTGCTATAGGAGAAATTGTTTCTCTTGAGAGCTTATACGATCAATTAATAAAAATTTGCCAACAATTGAATTTTAGATCGGAACAAGCACCGGAGCAGTTGGAGTTTGCTGTAGGGATGCTCACACAAATGATGGAGTTAGATTCTAAGGCTGCTTTGACACGGCAGGCTCGAACCGAACTGGCACGTAGCTATTTAAAGTTAGCCCGTGAACTTCGTGAGAAAAATGCCTGGCAAGAGGCTGATAATTATGTTGAGAAAGCGTTGGGTATTCGTATGTTGCTGGTTTCAATAGGATCAAAATAGATGGAGCTAAGATAAGATCATCAGTTTTAAGCTGATTTTAATTGTAAAGACAGTTCAATATTTGCATATGATGGAATTTTTGAGCTCATGAAATTTTAGTATTCTTATGCGCATACGTATTTCTTAAGGTTATAGATCAATCCATATAAATAAGATACTGATTTACCAAAGCCTTTCGTAGGGTCAATTGGAAGTTTCTTTATACATGAGGCAGTTGTTTTATGAGGACCTTTGAATAGATAATGACATAATGTTTCCATATATGCCCTAATTACTATGGCTTCATTGTCATACAGTTTTTCAGTATTCTTCAAATTGAGTTCTTTTATTATACTATTTTCTAGATTAGAATCTTGAGTAGACAAATTTGATAATCGTTTAAAGTTGGTAACGTAAGATTTTAAAAATTTAGGAACAATAGCAGAATATTCTGCAACACAAGTGTATTCTACTGGCATATCTTCCCTTTTTCCATGAAATACACATATTTTGTTAATATGTTTTTGTAAGGTTTCAAGAAAATGTCTTTTTACTGACAAAACAATTGGTGAATCTGTTAAATTTATATCATCAATTACCTCAACAGGTAAGCACTCTTCTTGTTGTAGATACCAAGTGATAGCTTTTAAGCTTGTGGTAGCGGCAACCAAAAAAAATGTGTATTTGTTGAGTAATATTAAGGGGGTTTTTTCTTTTATCCAAGAAAAGATATTACTTGAAACTGTCTTTATGCTAAGTCGTATTTGATTAACTCCCTCTAAGATTTTCCCATAATAACTATGATTGATTTTATGGATATGTTTCCTTAATTTAATAAGAAAAGATTCCCCGTATTCTTTATTTTTTTCTAATTCCATATTAGAGAGATCTTTTAATATCGCATTTAAATTTTCTTGGGGTGGAGGCATGAATTTTGGAAATGATTTAAATTCTTTGTAATATTCAAACATCAATTTTTTAAAAAGAGGGAAACTTTTTCTGTTTTCTGTTTGTGCACTAAGAAAAAATGTTAGCTTTGATAAAGTTTCTTTTTCTATTTTTAAAAGACCTTCTTTGTCAAGAATGTTTTGTATGAAAAGTAAGAGGTGATTGGAGTGGTGATTGAATAATTTGAATTTTTCTACATTATTGAGTATTAATTCAAGTCGTCTGATTGTCTTTTGACCTTTAGCCAATCTATCTAGTATGTTTAGTGATAATTCTTGTAAATCTTGAAACTTAACATTTTTATTTTTTAGCTCATACAGATGACTTATAAGAATTTCTGAGCATGTTGGTGTGATACCACAGTGTTCCTTGCATAAAGTATTATGTATTTCCTTAAATATAATACTAGAGCTGTGTTCGTTTGAATTATCTAGTTCTAAAAATGCTTTTAAATATTCAGAGTTATTTAGAATTGTTTCTTTTTTCTCCTTGAATAGTTTTCTTAACTCTATTGGATCTATGAAATTTGATAATATTGAAATATTTTCTTTTTCAAAGCTGCTTGTAGAGTTAAGTGATAATAAAGCTTTTTGATATAAAATTTTTATACGATGCTTGTTAGCATTAACATATGCTATTTCATTTTTTGAAGATTTCTTAAATAAACGATTAAACTCATCTAAAAGATAATCTGTTTCTGTGGCCTCTGTTTTTTTTTGGACTAAGGCTGCCCATACTTTTTTTTGTCTTTCAAGATTATCCTCATCACCTAATTTTTCATAATATTCTTTTGATGTTGCATAATTTGTACCAGAATGGTTAACTATATAGCGATAGAGTTCGTTTAAACGAATACCTTGTTCCTCTGAAAGAACCTTATTTGTTTTTTTTGTTTCGAAATCATTGATAGCCTCTATGATTTTTTGAGGTTTATCCCATATAAATAAATTTGTGTATAGTTGTTCGCTTTTTGAAGCGCATATTTCTTGTAAGTGAGTATAAAGATCTTTGTTCTTTCCATATTTGTCTGTTTCTTTTCTCCATTCTTTTCTGTATTTTTCTACAAGCTGTTGAGCATGATTTAGTAATGCGTTTAATCGATCTTCTTGGTTGAAAACAAAATTAAAACTTTCTGACTTCATTGGGCTTTTAAAAAGTTTTTGAAATGTTTGTTTAAGTTCTAGCAAGACACCTAATTCATATTCTATTTCTTTAATGCTTAATGTGTTAAGGCTTTGTTGATCGTGAGTTTTTAAACATTCATAATGTTTACATCTTGCTTCTAGTGTTTCATCTAATTGAATCAAATAGGATAACTCTTGATTTGTATTTTGATCTGAAAACAATATTTTTAATGTTCCAGTAAATTCTGGTAGGCTTATTGGATTAGGCTTTTGCAGCTCTTTTTCTATAAAATTAGACAATGTTGTTATGTTTTCTAGTAGAAGTTCTTTTATTGATGATATATCTGTCCTATTCAGTGCATGTTGGTGCATTTGTCTCCATAATCTTGGTAATTCTTCGGTTTGATTTTCTTCAATGGCCCATTCCATCATTTGGAAGAAAAATGCTGTCATGATTAAATTATTGTTTTCTTTATTGTTAAAGTCTAGCTCTTCTTTGTTTTGTATCCAAAGAGGTAAGACAAATATAAAATCTTTTTTTATTTTTTGCTTTACCGTTTGATAACCTTCTAGGTCGGATAGATTTTTGTAGTGAATATAAGCTTGTTCTAGATCGTTTTCTTCTAATCGTTTGTTCATAGCTTCATATTGATCAACGAAAAAAGAATCTATTTCATCCCTTTTGGCTGATTTATGTAATACAAGCTTTTCTCTTTTCTCTTGATCGCTTATTTTTTTATTTAAGATTTCTGATCTTCTTCTAAGAATATCTTGAGTTTCATTGATTAAAGTTGTATTTTCATTTGTGTTTACTTGACGGCCATGTGAAGTTATATATTCTTTTAGGTGGTTTTTTAATTGTTCTTTTCTTGTTTCTAGGTTTTCTCTTGAAAAGCAGTCAATATGTTGTAAAATCGACTGTTCAACTTCCTCTAGTTTTAAATAATCAATTAAAGTTATATGTTGTTCTAATAAAAGCAGTTCATCGACCGATTGTTCTATAGTATTTTCTGAGCCCAGTGTATTTTGTCTGGCATGAATTAGATATTCTTTTAATTTAAAAGCATAAGAAAAAGCCAACAACTGATTGCTTTGAAGCCAATCGAGTAATGGTTTTTTTCTGTTTGTTATCTCTATGCCTAGGTTATACCAATATGAATAGCATGTTTTAATGCAATTTACTTTATCTTTCTTTAACCAAGTATTGAACATTGCTATTTTTTCCTGATCATTTGGTTCTGCTTTTATTTGAGATAGAAGTAAGTTGTTGACACATTGTTGAAATTTCCCACTTAAAGCCTCTATAGAGATTTTGCTGTATTGAGGGTCATTGCAATAGCAGCGATAGGCTATGTTTAAATAGTTCAGCCTTTCCTTGAAAATTTTATTTGCTTCTGAGAAACCATGTTTTTTCTGCCATATAGGTAATAAATCATTAGTCAAATCTTCTAGTTCTGTTACAAGATCGATGTACGAAATAAAAGGAATTTGTGCGCTGGCATCAGGTTTGTAGAGAGTATGTTTCCATTCATTTTTTAATCGATTTTTTGACCCTATACTTTTTTGATATGTGTTGTAAAAGTCAATAAATTGACCTTGAGCACGTATCGGTTTGTTTGAAAACCAACTTCGTCCTTGACTTCTTTCTGTCAAATATTGCTTTCTTTTTTCTCTTTCATCAATTCTCTCATTCAGAAAGAGAGGCTTTTTAAGGCTGGTTAGATAACTATAGTTTATTTCATGACAATTTTTTCTGAAGCCTGTTGGTTGCCAAGTTTTTTCTTTGAGAGTATAAATAATTTCTAGGCTGGCTGGAAAGTCTACTTTTTTTGCCTGTATGTTAGTATCAGTTTTTTGTAGTGGTGTTAATAAAAAATCGTGTCTTTGATCTTCTGGAATTTGACCATTTTCGTCTCTAAGTTCGTTGGGTACTCTAAAAGAAAATTTGTAGCTATCCAACCCGATAGGTTTGCCACCAATGATACAAGAATTGATTTCTTCTTCTGTGAAATTTTCATTTTTCAATAATCTTTTAATCGAGTTTTTTGCAAATTGTTCTGATGTGGATTGTTTATTTTTCAGTGTTCCTTCGATTACCCAGTCATTGTCGTTGTTTGTGAGTTTGCGTACTATACTTTCTTTTTCTTGTTTGGATAGATCTTTTAATGTTGGAGAACTTTCTATCATTTCTATAATGATTTTTAGGTTTTCACAGTCAGGGTAAATAATCCGAGCAATTGCCTGATGGCTTTTAAAAATTAGACGAGGTTTTTCTAGCTCTTCAGCTAAGGCGTTAAATACCTGTGTTAAACTGAAAAAACGTTGGCCCCGAGGTGTATCTATAGTGATTTTATTTTTAAGCAAGTTGGATAAAGCAGATGTTTGCTTTTTTGTCAAAGATGAAATTGAGTCGCTGTCATTTTCAGAGAACACAGATGCTAATGCTTGCTCAGGTGTCATTGATGTAGAAAAGTGATCTATTGTAGCTTCGAACGCTTTGGTGTTTTCAGTAAAAGTTAAGTCATTGACTGGTATGTCTGTTTTGGCGTTGTGCATTGATGTGCTGTGGCTTGCAGCTGTTCTCAAAATGGTACGTTCGGCACTATTACACTCGGCTAACTTTGGTTGTATGTATTTGCTATAAAATGTGTTTCTTTTTTCATTTTCAACGATTAAAGAGCAGTTTGTCTGTGATAAAGCATGAATAGCCATAATTATTGGGTATATGTTTTAGAATTTAGTTAGTTGGCCAAGAAAAGCGATTACTATAGCACAATTTTATTCAAGCTTGTAACTGTTATTTTTTTTGATATTAGAGTTCTTATAGCGATTTTCAGAATGGTTAGATGTAGGCGCCGACGAGTGAGAGCCGCTGAGTGTATAAATAATACATGATGCGGTCGATCGAGGAAGGCAACAACCATCTAACTTTTCTGAAAGCCGCTATAAAATTGATTTGAAAGCTAAATTTTGATTGGAAGACCATGTTTCATGCGCTACAGAGGACCATTTTCTAAGAGGGGTGAGCAGTTACTTTAATTGAAAGCCTCGGCGCTCAACTCGTAGACGACGAATCAACGGTATCAGTTGATCCCTGAGTTCATCTCTATTTTTAATAGCTTTGATTTCAATAATTGGTTGGTCATCATCACTGGTCTTGAGAATTAAAGAAGCACGACCTACAAACCCTAGCAATCCGGCGGCAGGGGCTTCTACATCGGTGACATCACTGAGTTCACAGTACTTTTCACTACGGAAGAATACTGTGAAACCACTGGCCTGAGTGATTTTATTGTTGGTAATGGTAATGCATTCGGATTTTAATTTAAACCATTTATGTAGCAGAAAGAAAATAGGAATTGTCATTAAACTGATAGCTGTTGGATTGACTAAATATTCTAATTGCGGATATTTTGTCTGGTAGTCAGTAAAGCGCCAGCTCAGCCAGAGTATTGGGCCCAGTAACCAAACTGTTAGCCACCAGAGTACTTTGCCAAAGTTCAGCCACAATGATGGTCTTCCACTCCAGATGACGGTTTCGTCTGTGTACGAGAGTGGCTCTTCTGGAGGCGTGTTGTTACCAATAGCTGTATCCTTTGTTATTTCTTCTACGCTCATTGATCTTGATGTATATCAGTATTTAGGTTTATGAGTGGTCCTTGTTAGTTGATGCGAGATATTGGCTATGTAGCTGTTGTACCTGCTCAATTAAGTGAGGTACATCTAGGTGATTGTATAGAATGTCATCGGCTTTGGCTAGGCGTTGTTGGCGGCTGATTTGCTGCTTTATGATGCTTTGAACCAAGGATGGGTTGCATCCATCACGATGACAGGTGCGCTCAATTTGTAAGGTTTCAGGTATGTCTAAAACAAGTACTCGGTGTGTCAGTTGATCTAAATTCGTTTCTAACAGTAAAGGTGCTGATAATATGACATAAGGGCCTGATGCTTCTGCCAATGCTTTTGTGATGCTCTTTCTAATGAGAGGGTGTAATAATGATTCAAGCCATTTTTTTTTATTTAGATCTTTGAATATGAGAGTTCGTAACTTTGTTCTGTTGAGCTTGTTGTCCTTGTGTAGGGTGTCGGTGCCAAAGTGTGCTGTAATCTTTGACAGTACTTGTGGTTCTAAGATGATTTTATGAGCAATTAAATCGGCATCAATGATGGGGATGCCTAATTGTTCAAAAGCGTTACTGGTCGTGCTTTTACCACTGCCGATGCCTCCTGTTAAGCCGATGATTAACACGCGGAATTTAGTCCTTAATGTTGTTGTGATGAGTGATCATGCCCTGAAAAGGGGCAAGCTGACAAGTTGTTTGTGCTTTTTCGTGTTGAGATAGCCATGAGCGATGCCTTTTTCGTCACCCCAAGTGATGAAAAAGGTATTTTCACGATAAATTCAGGCTATTGAGATCTTGTTATCATTTTAAGTTCATATTGTTCTGTTTTAATAGATGTATTGAATGAATCGGGTAACATAGCCAATGGACATATTATTTATAGATTCTGGATTTTTTTGAGTTGGCAAAAAAATTGCTTGATACTGTCTTGTGCCAGTAAATGTTGTACCTGTGTCTATTGTTTTGCAAGTCTGATTTTATTCATGATCTACTCGCTATTGAGATAAACTGAAGCTGTTTTTTTTGGGTTTAGGTTTAATGGACGAGTGTTTTTTGTACGTGCTGACGTTCGTTTACTGTAAAAGTGGATTTTTTTAAAAGATTTTAATTCGACTCTTTCATATGGAGGGTTGTCTGCTATGGTTAGAAGTGCCGTGTTGCTTGAAGGATTATTCATGTGTGTTTTTCGACTTAAAACTGGGTGTTGCGTGCGTTACTTAATGATAGGTTTGGTCTGGGTTGGACTGATTCAAGGTGCTTGGGCTGCAATTCAAGAGAGTGAGGGTAAAGGCTATCGTTGTACTATAATGGATCTCAGTCGTACAACTGATAAGGGTTTCTTTGTGAAGCAATTTCTCTATAGAGTGAACGTGCGCCCACAGACTTTCTGGGTTGATAGAAACCAGGGTTTGGTACGAGGTGATGTGTTTGATAATGTCAATGCGCAGGAAATACGTATCATTGATCGTGGTTCTGAGCAGCAAGCGTTTAAATTGTTATCAGTCTTTGGGCCAATGATGACGATCGATTATTTACAAATCAAAGAGTATAAAGAGGGAGCACAAAAGCCTTTTACAGGTATGTCTCAAGGCAAAGCTTTCTCTGGCTTGTGTCAAGTTGTGCGTTGATGCTGGGTTAGTCCCCTTTGACTTTTTTATTGTTTCGTACACGGTTTATTTGGTAGTTTGCATCTGCAACGAGTGTGTTAATTTGGTTGATGAACCCAGTTTTAAACCAGGTGCTGTAGCGAATTGATAGGAATTTGTGAGGGTAATGCTTGGAACGATAGTATGATTTAAAAGTTTCAAATTGCCCATGGTCTTCTGTTGCGTATGTAGGGTTTGTGAGTTGCGAAAATGCGTTTGATTTGCCGTCCCAAAAATTAGAGGAGAGGGCTTGGACACCATAGCCTTCTTCCCAGCCTTTCTTGATGAGTTTGTTTTTTGCATATTTGATCAATTGATCGTCCATTACATAGCTGTCTAATGTGCACCAGAGGCCTGCTACTTTCACCTTGGTGCAGACATGGCTGAGAATATCTGGAATTTTTGCATATACATTGTTGGGGATAAGTCCTTCATATAAGGTTTTGCGTATTAAGTAAAAATGAGGGAAAGCTTCAAAGCCACAGGCCCTGAGCAGGGTGATAAAGACTTGGGCTTTTGGGTGGGCATGGCCTATTTTGTGGTGTAGGGTATAATTCGTTGAAGCACCGTCAATATACGGTGTAAAGCCATATAAGATATGGTCTTTGACAAAGTCGTGAATGGCGCGAGCTTTGGTGCGTTCATTAGGGTAATGCGTATGGAATTTTTCAGACATGTGCTTAGGGTCGAGTTTATCAAAGTCGAAAGGCCTTAAGCGGGTGGGTTGATATTTTGTAGGATCTTCCAGTGTCATACTGATTTTAGAGCAGTTAATGCTTGAGTTTGATGGCCATACTATTATAGTCTATACGATGTTATTTCAGTATGAATATGGGTTGGGATACTGTTAATATCATCTCTGGTTTAAAAAAACTGATGCAATTTAACCTTTAGACTTAAAAAAAACGACATATTGCTCATCTGTTTTAACGGTGGGGTGTAGGGCCTCTAAAGATTTAGATTGGCCATTTTCACTGATAACGTGTGCATGAAAGCGTTTAAGCCTTCTCGGTTCTGGTACCCCGCATGAGTGTGCTAATACCCCAACTTCGTATGTCATATTTTGAGCATAGTTTTTTACTCGTATAGCTTTTAAGTTTGGGTCTAGGCCTTTTTGTAACTCGGCTTTATGTGTTGTGATGCCAGTAGGGCAAGAGTTTTTATTGCACTGTAGTGCTTGAATGCATCCTAATGCAAACATGAAGCCGCGTGCAGAGGTGACGAAATCAGCACCTGTGGCCAATGCCCAAGCTACACCTGAAGGTGTGATGAGTTTGCCTGAAGTGATGATTTTAATATGCTCTTTGAGGCCATAGTGGTTGAGTTTATCGGCTACCAAGGGAAGGCTTTCTTTTATGGGGAGACCGACATAATCCATAAGGCTTAATGGTGCTGCGCCAGTGCCGCCATCGGCACTGTCTATGGTGATAAAGTCTGGCATGTATTCAGGCCCCAACTGATGGATTAATTGGCACATTTCATCGATCCAACCATAGGCCCCAATCACACATTTGAAGCCAACAGGCTTGCCCGTGATTGTTCTCACTGTTTTGACGAGGTCGAGAACATTTTGCGTGCTGTTGAGGTCTGGATGTCTGTTTGGGCTGATAGAATCTTGACCTATGTGAATGCCTCGAATTTCTGCAATTTCTGCAGTCACTTTGTTGCCTGGCAGAATTCCCCCTTTACCTGGTTTAGCGCCTTGGCTGAGTTTGATTTCAAACATTTTAACCTGTGGTTTTTCTGCCAACTTTTTGAGCTTTTCGGGATCTAGGTGACCATTTTCGTCTCGTACACCGTATTTGGCTGTTCCGATTTGAAAGACAATATCACACCCTCCTTGAAGATGATAAGGTGATAAGCCTCCTTCGCCTGTGTTCACCCAGATACCTGCTGCTTTGGCACCATGCGATAATGCTAGCACGGCTGGCTTTGAAATGGCTCCGTAGCTCATGCCCGAGATATGAAAGAACTTTCGAGTTTTGTAAGGGTGGCGAGCTGTGAGTGCGCCAATGATGACTTCAGTAGCTTGCGTTGAGTCCTGTTCTAGGGTTGGGAATGGGCAGTTCAAAAAAAGGACTGAACCTGTGGCGGATAGATTGCGAGTAGAGCCGAACGCAACAGTATTGTCAATGTTTTTTGCCGCTCGGTATACCCAAGAACGCTCTGCGCGGTTAAAGGGCATTTCCTCTCGGTCCATAGCAAAGAAGTATTGCCGAAAGAATTCACCCAAATGTTCGAAAAAATAACGAAAGCGACCTATAACGGGATAGTTGCGCCGTATCGCATGTGTTTTTTGGGTGATGTCGATAATATAAATGTAAAAAACAACCAACAGCCCCACGCCCAGTAGAAAGATCAGCAATAGAGCGCCGTATCCGATGATTGTGGTTGCAAAGGTTTCTACGGTCATTTGTTTTTGTTCCTTAAATTGGGCATTGCATTTCTCCTAGCCTTTCGGTTAATTTGCGATTTTCACTGTAATCAATGGGGACGATGATGAGGCTTGGCCCTTCGGTTGTAAAAGCTTTGTTCAGTATCTCAGGCAGTTCATCAGAGTGTGAAACCAGCCAAGCTGACCAACCGAAGGACTCGGCCAGTTTAAGCCAGTCTGGGTTACCAAAGTCGAGTTGAGTGTGGTGGCCAAACTGAGCCCATTGTTTCCAGGCAATCAACCCATAAGCCTTGTCTTCCCAGACCATTGCGACAATATTGCTGTTCAATCGTTTGGCTGTTTCCATTTCTTGTATGTTCATCATAAAGCCTGCATCACCAGCCAGAGCAAGAATGTTGCGATCAGGGTGTACTAAAGAAGCACCAATGGCCCCAGGTAAGGCAAAGCCCATAGAGCAAAAGCCATTGGGGATGAGGCAAGTGTTGGGTTTATGGCATTGATAGTGTCTTGCGATCCACATTTTGTGGGCGCCTACATCAGATAAAAGAATGTCATCAGGCCCCATGGCTTGGCGAATATCCCAGAGAGCCTTTTGTGGTTTGATTGGCGCTGGGTTTGCAGAGTCGCTGTATTGTGAAAGTTCTGTCCACATTTGTTCTCGTGTTGCTTTTTGCTGTCCAAGCTCAAAGCTTGGAGTGGGTGCTTGTGCTAGGTTGTCATTGATCAGTTTAAGGGAGTGGGCGATGTCTCCGACCACTTCCAGTTCTGGTTGATAGTACTGGTCTATTTCAGCGGGAATGAAATCAATATGGATAATAGATTTATCACTGTTTGGGTTCCATAGTTTGGGATGATACTCTACCATATCAAAGCCGAGTGTGATGATTAAGTCAGCAGCATCGATGGCGCAGGTGACAATATCTTTAGTTCCTAAGCCAATAGTAAATAGGCTGTATGAACTTTGGTAGTCGACGCAGCCCTTTGCCATAAAGGTGTTGATGACGCCAATCCCGGTACTTTCGCCCAGTTGAGTAAGTTGTTCGCTGGCTCTTTTTCTGACACAGCCGTTGCCTGCTAGGATAATCGGGCGTTTGGCTTGCAGAATTCGTTGAACGGTTTGTTCGATGATTTGTGGTTCTGGTATAGAACGACGAAAACGTCTGGGCTCTAGAGGAGCCGCTGTGGTGTTAAGCTCTGCGATATCTTCCGGCAGCTCTAGTAAAGTGGCACCTGGTTTTTCTGAGCGTGCTAATCGTACAGCTTTGCGTACGACTTCTGGAATGGTGTCTGGGTTTACAATGCTATGGGCCCATTTGGTAACAGGTTCGAACATTTTAATCACATCCATGATTTGATGGGACTCTTTATGAAGACGTTCGGTTGACCCCTGGCCTGTTAGTACCAAAATTGGAGATCTGTCCATATTGGAGTCGGCCACTCCTGTGATTAAATTGGTTGCGCCGGGTCCTAATGTTGCTAAACAACCTGCTGTATGACCGGTCAAGCGTCCATAAGCTTCGGCCATGAAGGCGGCGGCTTGTTCGTGTCGGGTCAGGATGAAGCGAATGCTGTTAGATTTTTCCAGAGATATCATAAAATCAGCATTTTCCTCGCCAGGTACGCCGAAGATATACTCGATGCCTTCATTTTCTAAGCATTTTACAAATAAGTCAGATGCTTTCATTGGGAGCCTCTTGTGCTGGGGTGTGTAGGACTTTGGGTTGGTTACATCAATCAATTTAAGTTGTTTAGTACTGTAGTGTATCGTATTTCGGGTGTCTAATGAGTTGCTAGCTGATTGTCTACTCAATGCCGCTTGCCAGCATACTATGACTTGCTTGGAAAAACTAGCTTTAATTCAAAGTGCGCCGTTAATACTGACTGAAGCACTTTTGAGTTAGGCTAATGCTTTAACAACTGAGGCGATACTCGTTGATGATTTTTTGAAAGGTTGGGTTTGAGCTGGGTGAAACGGAAGCTTTGAATTCGATAGCAACTGTTTGCTTACCTTATTTTTAGAATGAGATCGATTTTTTCTCTTTTATTGGTTCGATAAAAGTGTGCTTGCCAGCGTGGTAAGCTTGTTAGTATTGATTCTAAGCAAAAAGATTCCCATGAAGAACCGAAATTTGGGTGTGCATAGAGATTGTCTATGTTTTCTATATCCAGTTTTGCATAACATTTGCAAAACTGAAAAATCGTATTGTCTGTAGTTAATAGGTTGTATCGCACACAATCACCTATTCAGCGTTTCCCCCAGCAAGATACTCCTTCATCTGTTAAGACACAACTGACTGTATAACCAACCGATAATGATCTAGGGTTAAGCAGACCCTCTGGTACATCCGTTTGACCTTTATCATTATTACCCCAACAACGTACACCAGTGTCTGTCAATACACAAATGTGACGATTGCCTATGCCTATATCACTTGGATTCAGTAAATCAGCAGGTATTGTATTTTGTTCAGAGTTTTCTCCTCCCCAGCATCGCACGCCATTTTCTGTCAATGCACAACTCATTGTACCACCTGCTGCAATAACGCTTGGATTGACTAAATCATTAGGTACGTCTGTCTGTCCACTCGTATTCAAGCCCCAGCATTTTACATGGGCACTGTTTATTAAAACACAGTTATGGAATTTTCCCACCGCGATTGCTTGAATACGTTTTAGATCATCAGGTACATCCGCTTGACCGTATTTATTATTACCCCAACACACCATGCCTGCTTCAGTTAAAGCACAGCTGTGTGCATATCCCACTCCGATGTCATCAATTGAAACTAAACCATCGCCATTAGCATCAGGGTAATTCAAACGGATTGTTGACGATGATCCAGCATTAACGATTTGATCTCCAAAAGGCAATAAAGATATCGCATCACTACGGCCTAACGTAACTTGTGATAAATTTTTTGGTACGTCGGAAACTTGGCCATCTTCATCACGTCCCCAGCACTGTATTTTTGTGCTGCTTAAGGCACAACTGTGATGAAGACTTAATGCAATGGTTTTAACAGGGTACGTAAGATCAGCAGGCACTTCAATTTGCCCGTAATAGTTATCACCCCAGCAAACCAGGCCATTGTTATCTAAAGCACAATAATGCTCTCCTCCGGTAACGATTCGTTTCGGGTTTTTTAAAGGTAATACGTTAGTCAGTTGTCCATATCTATTTTTACCCCAGCAGCGTAAACCATTGTTGGTCAGAGCACAACTGTGCCAAGCACCGAGTGCGATGGCTTTTGGTTTGTTTAAATCTGTTGGTACCGTACTTTGTCCATATTCATCAGAGCCCCAACAACGAACCCCAGTATCTGTTAAGGCGCAACTGTGACTTTTGCTGGCGGCTATGGCGTGTGGATTTAACAAATCATCTGGCACGTCTATTTGTCCATGATAATTATTGCCCCAACATAACACACCTTGATCTGTCAACGCACAATTGTGTGATTCTCCCGCAGTTATCATGCTTGGGTTTTGTAATACTGGAACATCCAATTGGCCTTGTTTGTTAAGCCCCCAGCAATGTACATGATCATCATTTAAGACACAAGTATGATGCGCACCTGCTGCAATTTCTGTCACTTTTGATAAAGCGCTGGGTACATCAACTTGACCGTATTGATTATCTCCCCAACACTGTATGCCGTTATCAGTTAAAGCACAACTGTGCCAAAATCCAACGGTAATTGCATAAGGATTAACTAAATCTGTAGGAACAGATGTTTGTCTAATATGATTGCGTCCCCAACAATGCACTCCATCTTGAGCAATCACACAAGTGCGATCTCCAAGCGCAGAAATAGCGGTAGGGTTGATTAAACCTTCAGGGATTGTCAGTTGATCATCTAAGTTTTCTCCCCAGCAATGTACTTTATTGGAAACGATCATGCAAGTGTGTTCATGGCCAGCAGCAAAGTCGCTAATGATTGGAATTGCCTGATTTTTTGGTGTTTGATCATTTATTTTTACAGTAAAAACTCTATCTGTTTTGTAAAAACCATCGCTAACTGCAATGTTGAGCTGATGAATACCTCGATCTGCATGATCGGGGGTTAATATCATGGATGCTGTTCCATTGCCGTGGTCCGTTAAGGTTGCAAACACCGGTAAATTGGGGGCTGAAAAAGCAAGGATGTCTCCTTGTTTATCAGTTGCAGAGAACATTAAAGTTAAAGAGTCGCCTTCATTGACAGTTTGGTCATCAATAGGCTCCAGTTTAGGAGAGTCATTTTTCAAGGGTAGAGCTTCCTTAACCGTCAGTGTAAAGGTTTCACTGACATTGATACTGTTGTCACTCAAAGTGACCGTCATGGGGTAAGAGCCAATGTCTTCAATATCTGGAGTAATTGTGATTAAAGCAGTATCATCTCCATTATTTTGAAGTGTTGCAAAATCAGGCAATCCTAGTATCGAAAAAGATTTTACATCTCTGACGCATCTGGTATAGCCTTCATTGCCTTGGATAATTTTTGAAGTATCTTCATGCAATCTTAATTGTCGAAAACCTTTAGCAAAATCAACAAGTGCTAACTGGAATATTGGATAAAAGGCACTAGCTGTATAGTATGAAGGTTTTGTGTCTGGGAAAAATTTAGGGTTGATTAAAGGCTCCTCAAAACGATAGTCCAGTAAATATTCCAGTGCGTTTGGACTGGGTAGTTTCCAATCTGTAAACCCTGCCAAAGATAAATCACGACAAAATTCGCTAACAGAGGGTCTTGGGACCTTTCCTTCTGGATCATGACGACTATAATAATCACCCACTGAATCATAAATAAGACCGTCGTCTCTTTGTTGCCACATGCGCCCTTGCGCATCTGTTACAGTACCATTGCCGTTATCAATGAAACCAGCGGGGTGAAAACTGACTCGAACTAATTGAGATGTTTCAAGCCCTTTTGTATCTCGAATCACGGCATAAAATTTTACTTGGTTGGAAATAATATCTTGCTTAATTTCATCAAATTTTACAGTATACACTGCCGTTTCTGCTTTTTTGCTGAGAGGTTTGTAGGATATATAGGGTTCATCACTGCTAAAGGGGCGAGGCTTTACAATAGACTCAGTCACACTCCACCATTCATAAGTCAGCTCATCTTGATCGGGATCTTTGCTTTGACTCGCATCTAGAGTGATTATTTGAGTACCGAAGGGTACAAATGTATCGTCAACCTGTAAAACAGGGGGTCGGTTTTTTGTCGATATCAGCACTTCATCGTGATTACTGTTTAGCAAACCATCATTTACAATTAAAGATATAAGATAGTCACCCGCAATATCAGCCGTGAATTTCGGGTACACTGTATTGGCTGCTTCCAAGGTGGCTTGGCTACCAGTGGGTGTTTGTGTTAAGGCCCAGTTGTACTTTATATCGTCTTGATCAATATCATAACTGCCACTACCATTTAAAGAATCTGTATCACCTACCGCAATCACTTTATCAAAACCTGCATGAGCAACAGGGGCTCGATTGGGCAAATGACTGAGTTGAGGCAATTCAAATGAAGGGTCCACACTGGCATAACGTACAGATAAATTGCTAATCACTTTATCAAATGGGATATTTTGATAAGACTGATTGAGCTGACTTGTGAGGTTTTTATTTTCAATCGTACCATCTTCAGAAAAGTCATTGATAAATGTTTTTATGAGAGAAGATAGTTCTTGGGTAGTATTTGTTGCCTGTTGAAACATCATTGACATGGCCAAAAGAGATCCATTTTCGGGTTCAGCTCGTAATAGATTTAATTGATTTAATTGATATCGTATTTTACCAGGGTCAATAATAGGTAATGCAGTTAATAGTTCCGATTCGGTTTGTTGTAGTGACTCATCAAAAGAAAGGCCTGATAAAATCAATTTGCGAATGCGACTTTGAGTCAGGTGTGTGAATAAATTGACATTGATAACATGTTGATTGCTGTCATGTGAAAGCTTGGCCAGTGCGCTCAATTGTAGCGGTGATTCTGATGTTTGGTTTGTCATTTCATGAAAGTAGTGGCCGAGACTGCTCACTTCAACCAGGTTAGATGTTAGTTTGATGCTTGTCTCGAAGTCTCCCAGCAAGCTGAGTATTTCTGTTTGAAAAAACTTGCCTGTTGGTATCAACTGATCATCTAGCTCTCTTATAATAACCGGCGTGTCTTTAAGAAACGGTCCTTTTTGTATATGCCCTATAAGCTGAATGCTATTAGATGGAGTAGTGGTATTTTGTGCGAGTGGATTTTCAATGCTTGTTGCATCGGGGCTTGCTCCTTGCTGAAGAGTAATTTGTGTAGAGGTATGACCCGTCTCTTGAGGTGTCGTGTTGTTATGACTACTGCTGCCACAAGCATTTAGTACGAAAGAGATAAAACACATAGAAATGATAATAATCAGGTTTTGCATACAATGATATCTCCTTAAATTGAGGGCAGTCCAATCCATAGGGCATGATTGCTGAAATCTATTATAACAAAGAAGAGAATAAAGGGAGCAACAATAAAAGGGACTAGAATTACTTATGATTATTAAGCGTTCTTATTCGCATGATTTTCGTAAATAAAGCGGGACACATAAAAATATTTAGTGTATAACGGGGCATATGTCTTCTACATGCTCATAGCCTTAACCCAGACCTCTGTGGCACCTCTTCAAGTCAATACCTTTCGAGTCTGAAATCATTCAGATTTCAAAAAAAGAGTATATTGAATTGAAATTAAATGCAAATTATTGGCGAGAGCAACATAAGTTAACGACCCTTCGAGAGAAACGTGCTGAGAAGAAAATAGAAGAACTAAAATCAAGCATCAGGGATTTAAAGCAACGCCTTTACGGAAAAAAAACAGAAAAAAAGCCTACTAATTCTGAACAGTATAAAAAGCCTAGTAAAAAACCAAGAGGGCAACAGAAAGTCAGCAAAGGGCATGGGCGTACGAATAGAGACCATTTACCTGTCAGAGAAGAAGCAGTAGATGTTGCTAATAAATGCTGTTCGGTTTGTGGCAAGGAACGAGATTTATTCCCAGGTACTGAAGATTCAGAAATCATTGAAATTGAGGTGTCTGCAAGATGAGACTTCTCGATTTCGAACTCATCAGGTATAGAAACGGTTATCTGGTGGAAGTGCCATCGAAGCAAGCGGTGCAACGTTATAGAAGAAAAATCAAAGCAAATATCCACAAGCGAAATCCGAGGAAGATAGAAGAGATCATAGAGCAAGCACATTCAATCATCCAAGGGTGGGTGAGGTACTTCAGGATATGTCCAAAGAGATATGCTTTTATCAAATTGAGCACATACACGACCTTACGTATCAGGAAATTGCTATTGAAAAGAAGCAAAGCGAAAATCTGAAAAGGCCGAAAATACAGCTTCAAATGGATAGCAAGGAATCTTGACTTTGAGAGTCCATATGTCAGTTGGTTGAAAGCGAGATCGCTGTGCTGAAACTTGCCTGGATGAATCCAATGGTGAAAGCCGTGTGCGGGAAATCCGCCTGCACGGTTTGTTGGGCACTCAAGGGAAACGTAGTACGGCTGCGCGCCCTTGTTTGATCCTATCAAAGCTCCATCATTGCAACAGATATCAAGGATATTGAGCGTAAGATCGAGCAAATGCTGGATCGCATGGTGGAGGCAGACTCACCGTTAGTCATGCAGGCTTTTGAGAAAAAGATTGATGGCTTGCAGCAGCAAAAGCT
>JANQJO010000036.1 GCA_028281605.1 Pseudomonadales bacterium | reverse complement strand
ACGGAAGTTTTCTGGATTTTAGGCTTAGTCAAGTCAGAGCTTTAATCGTAACGAATTGAAATTTAGTTTTTTACTTAAAAAGGTGGTTGTAGAAGTTTGGTTTTATGAGGATAAATTCTGTGTTTAAACACGGAATTTGTCTGTCTAATAACAATGTTATGCGGCAACAGTGCAAGGCTTCCTTCAATCGGCGAGCTGGAAGGCAGTTCAGTGACTATAGTATTGTAGACTTACTACAGAATATGGTGTAGATTTTACTTCTGCTTGGGTGCCTCAAGTCATTCAATGGACGTGTTCCACCTTATAGGGTCAAATGTCTTTATAGTAGGCGAACAGACGAAGAAGTGAATTTTTTATTTTATCGGATATTTGGCGGGAACGGTACTAGTATATGTCGAGTAACCAGATCGTGGCAACACGATCTGGTTACTCGACTATTGAATATAGAAAGCTACGTTTTTTAAAGAGTAAATTATGGATGATACTGTACAAGAAGCACATGCTAAAATAGATCCCGTAAAAGTAGGTTATCCGTCTAAATCAGAATTAGAATCTGTCTGTAGCTATTTCGCTTTTTTTTCGCCTAGTTCAGGATATATTGAAAAGGCTCCTGAACCTGTCATAGGTGAATGCTGGAAGCTTCAAAACACTCTAAAATCTGGACTTTATCTAGGTATTGAAAATACGTGGTTAGAAATGTTATATCGCAGATTTAGAGGAAAAAGATTTAATCATACAGGATATGACTGGAGAGCATATCATCAAGGCGATATTGAAGAGCATAAACGTAAAAAAGAGTTATTAATCCATCAATACAGAAAGACATACTCTCTTGCATGGTACTCTACTAAATCATATCCTTATGAGCAGTTACTGGTAACTGCGGGAGATGGCGGTCTTGTAAAACTATGGGATATAAAAAAAGGAATCTTACGCACTGATTATGCGAATTTTAGGGGAGACGATCCTGGCAACAAAATTAGCTGGTCTTCGGATGGTTCACTATTTATTAGCGGAGAAAACCATATATTCGATGGAAAAACAGGCGATAGGATCGATCATAAGCCTTTTCGCTTTAGAAGAGCTCCTCATTGGCCAGACACTTACCGACTCTATAGCTTATCAGAAAAGACGAGTAAACCTAATGGAGAATGGTTCCGCAGTTGTTACTGGTCCTCTTCCTGCAATCTGAGTCCGTGGAGACCTAACACTCATCAATTAACAATGGTAGGCGATAAGCTTACCTTATATGATGCGTTATCTGAAAAAATTGAACTTGTTATTAGTTGTGATGTACCTTCAAAAATTGAAGACTTTTCTTGGCATCCTGGAGGTAGATTTATTGCTCTTGCCTTCGAAGAGGATAATGTAAAAGTGATTGATGTTGAAAATATGAAATATGTTTTTGGTTCATCATCTGCTAACCGGATCTCCGGTTGGAGTTCAGATGGTAAATTTTTACTTTTAAGTGATATGGTTGGAGAGGATAAAGACTTTACTATTTGGGAAGCATCCAAACTTCGTGAAACAAAAGGCTTATCAAAAGCTCTGAAAAATGAAATTTGCTTTAAGTCATTATTCACAAACATTAGTGCTGACTTTAAACGATATCTTGAATTTAAATTTAATGATAAAAAAGTTGAAATTTTTTCTTTGGAGACTGACAAACTACTTAATACATTAACCTTCAATAGAATAGTTGAAAATGCGGCTTGGTCTCCAGATGATGCTAGATTATTAGCAATATGCGCTGGAGAAGAAACCTATATTTTTAAATTACAGTAAAAAACTGTCTCAAAAACCCATCCCACAAATCAAAATCTCATCAAACGAAGGTTAGATGACACAGAGTGGTAAAATTTGATTGGAATTTTGGGGGTAAAATCGCATAACCAGCCGCTCAATTGGACTCCATAACTCGTTACTGCGCTTCGCTGCGTACCGAGTTGTTTCGCCGATTAGCGGAGCGTTATGTGAGCGGCATTGCGATAGCATTAAAATTTTAGGGATGTTTAATATGCAAGACTTAATAATTCCAATCGTTTTTCCAGAATATAGAATATTAGTTACAACCCCCAGAGCACATATAGATATTTTTCCTTGAACAAGGCGTTGCACGGGACAAGCCCGTGAACGCGGCGTTATGCGGCACTGTAAGGCTTTCCCAAACTAAAGGGCGCCTTGTAATCCTTAGCCGAGGCCAACTTTATGTATTGATCAAAATATAAACAGGCCATAAGGCTTGACAGTACCATATATTGGTACTACCATATCATCGATGAAGCGTAAACATGTCAGGACCCTGGAGCAAATATTTTCGCGTCCCGTGAGTGGTAGTATTAAGTGGTCTGATATTGAATCACTTTTTGTCGCTCTTGGAGCAGAAATTATTGAACGAGAAGGGTCAAGGGTAGCGGTACTTTTGTTCGATGAAGTTAAGGTTTATCATCGACCGCACCCTTCACCAGACACAGATAAAGGAGCAGTTGCCAGTACTCGGAAATGGCTTGAGTCACATGGAGTTAAACCATGAATATTATGACATTAGATGACTACAATGCAAAAATAGAATATGACCCTGAACTCGATTTGTTTCGTGGTGAGATCCTTGGACTAAATGGTGGAGCAGACTTTTACGGAAAAAACCCTCAAGAGTTAAGAAGAGAATTCAAAAAATCACTCAAGGTATTTTTAGATCTTTGTAAAGAAAGAGGCATACCACCAACAAAGAAATTATCAGGAAAATTTAATCTACGTGTTAGCGAAAAACTGCATAGCCAAATTATCGTTGAAGCGGCATCCGAAGGTAAAAGTATAAACCAATGGGTCATAGATACCCTTTCACAATCTATAGAGAATAGTCAACGATTATAATCTTATCTCGAAAGGCAGCTCTTGATCGAATACATTTGATTTATAGATGTCATCGTGGTGCCGCATAACCAATCAGTCCACTCGGACGCTCAAACCCGCCGCTTCGCTTTTGGTTTGAGCACCGGTGACTTCAGGCGTTAGCTCTTGGAAATAGTTCAAGTCAAAAAAGGAGGATCAAGATGATCACAAGAGAAGATTTGTATATAATGGACGTAACGGAATTTACAAAAAATATCTTTCGTATGGGTAATTCAACGTGGCCCGCCTTTACGGAGGATCGGTCAAGGAGAGATGTTCAAATTGTCAAAAGAAATGGAATAGAAACTGTCATAGCAAACGGAAATGGCTTTTCTGCCTTTGATCACATAACACGTGTAATGGCAAAGCCAGGGAAGAAAATTTGGAAAATTAAAAAGGGGGCGGCCTTGCCGAGTGAGTTAAAGCTGGTAAAGGATCTGCGACCTGGGCATGAAGGTCATTATATGATTGCTCCTGCTAGGAATATGCCTTTAAAAAAATACTTAGGCGCAATGGAAGAGCTTGGTTTAGATAGATCAAGAGTAGAGTTACTTATTGCTGGGAGAGGCGTAAATGTCAGCTAAAGGTATCACACCAATTATAAGTGAATATCATATTCTTTGGGAGGCCTTGAAGCATTATGAAGAAAGGCTGGAGAAGTTGTCGTCGATGGAAACAGATGAAGAGAAGCAGCTCTCTTATTATGAAAAGCTCCAAGATTTAGATGGCCTTATAAACGCAGTAAAAAATGCAGCTAAGTCTGATTACGAATTAGAACTTGAGTGAGCTAACAAGCCACTCCAGCCGACATCCAAACCTCCGCGCCTTTTTTGGCATGGCTTCGCCATTTTATGCCAAAAAGGCACTCCGGTTTGTCTGCAGCTGAGTGGAGCGTTATGCGGCACTGCAAGACTTTCTGTGGTCGGCGAGGTAGTTCATAGTGGCCATTGTGGGCATATACAGGTATGACTATAAAGAGTGTTTTATTAACCAAAGTAATTAATGGGTTTTTGGCACTTTGTTTTCTGAGACGGAAAAATAGGGTATGTCTTAGGTTGTTTTAGGGGATGGTCTTGATGGAATGGCGGTGTGCTATTAAACGGTACTTTGATGGGACTCAAATATTCCTCTAATCTTTAATCAAGCGTATAAAATTAATGACTACTAGATGTGAAAAAATAAGATGCATAGGAATAGTAAATATCAATATAAGCCATTGAGAGTATTGTCTTATGTGATTTTTTTTTAGTTGGATTTCTGTTTAATCAACATCTCAACATTATCTTATCACTTGAAATCATAAAAGGGACAGTATTAGCTTTAACTGTATTAATCATATTACTTTTAACAGGTGTGATAATTGGCTGCTTAGCAACCAAAACCAGACTTAAAAAATTAGAAGATACCTGTATAAATGTGTCATCTTTTATATCTGCAATTAAAAATTTTTTGGTTACTAATCAACGTGATGAGCAGATTAGTAAAGCAGAAAGAAAAGATCAAATTAAGAAAAATATTGATGAGATAGAAATTCAATTAAAAGGTATTGTTTCAATAATATTATCTTTCATAGCCAGCATGAGAATGCTTGGATGGATTGCTGGTTTGGTTGCTGCCTGTGGTTCCGTTGCATTGTTTTCAATTTCCTATATGCAAGTTCAAAGGTTAGATTCTCAAATAAAGCTATTACGCGATCAAAACAAGATAGTAAATGCTCAAAACGTGCTGATAGAATCAGAAAGAAGGTCTTCTTTAAATACTGAATTAACCAGTATATTTGAATCAATCGAAAAGTTTTTAGATGAAAATGATGCGACAGAAGTAGAATATATTAAATTATCCAAACTATTAATTGGACGAATTTCAGCTTTAAGCAGAGTATTAAAACCTTACAAAATGATTGGTGAAAATGGTCTCCTTACAGATACCCCTATAAGTCCTGAGAGGGGGCATTTGCTACTAGTACTGACAAATTTAAAAGTAGATATGCG
Organism: Pseudomonadales bacterium; assembly: GCA_028281605.1. Lineage (GTDB taxonomy): Bacteria > Pseudomonadota > Gammaproteobacteria > Pseudomonadales > JANQJO01 > JANQJO01. The sequence goes on along the minus strand of JANQJO010000036.1, from coordinate 5,175 downwards.
TCCTATACTAGATTTAGGTGCAGACTTCTCTAATGCTGAGCTAGATGCGACCAAATTAGGTAAATTAGTTTTAGTTAAAGCAAATCTTGATAATATCAATTTTCAAGGATTCAGAGTAAATGAAGCAGACTTAAGTGAGTCTAGTTTCATTAATGCAAACCTTAGCAAGGCATATTTCAAAAAGACAAACTTTAAGAAAGCGATTCTGGAAAACGCTATCTTAGATAAGATAGTGATACATCACTCAGATCTTAGTGAGGTTATTTTAAGAAGTGCTTCATTAAAAGGTGCAAATATATCTCATTCCAATTTAACAGATGCTGACTTAAGATCGTCAAAATTAAATGGTGCATTTTTACGACACGCGACACTTCCAACTTCGGACAAGTTTAGAGGTGCAGATGTTACAGGTGTAGATTTTCAAGGAGCACGTATACCAAGTGAAGAATGGGTAACACAAATGTCGAAAGAAGGATTTGTAAGGGGTTTTGTTCAAGAAAAGTGGGAAATAGTTACTATCGAAATTACTATTGATGGAGCCAAAGAGTATAGATTATACAATCCAGAAGATGACGCAGATTAAGTCTGACCTACCTACTTGATTTGTGTAAAGCGACATAATAATCCCACAAACTCATCTCATAAATCAAAATCTCGAAAAACGAACGTTTATCGGAATAGAAAAGGTTGATAAGTTCTGTTAAAAAGACTAGGAATTACAAACTCTACTTTGAAATTGGTAGAATGAAGCCGGTTGCAAGTTTTGTATTTTGATTAGCTTTTGTTCGTTTACTCTCGGATGTATAATTTTGATAGTGAGAGGGCTCTAATTTTATTTTTTGAATGAATTTTAAACGGTTCGATTTTATGAAATGGGAAGAGATAAAAAAACGTCATCCATCCAGATGGGTGGTTATCGAAGCAATTGAAGCGCATGATCGGGGTAATCTCAGAATAATTGATGATTCCTCTGTGATAAACGTGTTTGAACATTCTATGGATGCATACCGAAAATATTGCAAATTGCATAGAAACAATCCCAGTCGTGAGTTTCTGTTTGTCAGCACTGATATGCCTACTTTAGAAATTCCTTGTCACCGTTGGGTTGGATTACGTGGATGATGAAGTTTAAAATCCAAGACGGTATACCATTTGTTGATGTACAGATCATACATTGTGGTCACCAAGTTTCTATTGATCAAGTCTTAATCGATACGGGCTCAGCAACGAGCCTTTTTTCTGCTGATTTGCTTGAAAATTCAGGCATCATACCCAGTCATGATGATCAAATTCACCGGATGGTAGGTGTAGGTGGTTATGAGTATGTTGTACAAAAAACTATTGATATTTTTGTAGTTGATAATACCAGTCTAGAAAATGTTGCAATTCAGCTTGGCGACATGAATTACGGATTCCATATTAATGGAATTATTGGTAGCGATGTTTTGTTACGAATGAATGCGGTAATTGATCTCGGATTACAAACTTTGGTAGCTCAAAGGTAAAAGAGTTCATTTGTATTTCTTTGAAAACCAAACGAGCCATGTAGTCTATCATCGTTTTTTCTGATGCAATCGATTTTAAGTTAGTGCCATGAGCCACATAACCAACTGCTGCATTTGACATCCAGGTTTTGGGGCATTTTGCGATTCGCTCCGCGAATTTTATCGCAAAAAACCCCAAAACCTGGCTGCAAATGAGCAGGGCGTTATATTTTTAAGGAGTATCCGCGATGTATAAGTTTAAACAAGTAATTGCAATATTATTTTTCATTTTAACACCGATGCATCTATTGGCTGCGGGTCAATGGTATCAAGGTGGTAACTTACATAAATCTACCCCTAACGAATGGAAGTCAGCTTCATTCTCAAACAAACTAGCAACATCTGCGGACTGGGCTTTAACAAGGCCTGCCATAGTAAAGGCTGTGAGAAAAAGTGGTGACATTGACAATGCAAAAATCTACGCAAACCAATTATTAACCTGCATAGACAAGGCTCTAGATGGTGTAAATATTGGTGGTAACACATCTGAAATTGCAGCTAGTTGCATGATTTTAATGGGTTGGGAATAAAATATAACAAGGCCAAGCACAACGCCCACTGCGTGGGCTGGACTCAGCACTGCGTGCTTCGCCTGTGTTGGCGGCGTTAGCCTTACCTAGCACGATTTTGATTAAAGGAACAATTTGAAATGTCAAGAAATAAAGAGGGAAAGACATTTAATATCAAGTTGCAGGAGCAAAAGAATAAAATTTTGGCTCAGTATGAAGGACAGTTGACTGATCTTGGTTTAGCAAAGGAGCAAATAGAAGAACAATCTCTCCAGGAATTGGAGGCGAGTTTAGAGAGAATAAATGACGCGCTTAAGCATCCAGAATCTTTTGGTGTAATGAATGTGAAACTCTCAGCCACAGTAGTTCTTGTGATCACAAGTGTAGATAGTGAATCAATTTTTCAAATTGGTATTGTGCCAGTTCTTCTGGAAAGAAAAAAATTAATCTTAGAAAGAATTAAATTAATAAAAGAGAATCAAGGCATCCAGTCTTTAAGAGATATGATTGGTTCAATTTCAGAAAATGATGTTAAAGAAAAGCTTGAAAAAAAAATCAATGAAATATCTTCTTTTGCCAGTAAGCAAGCTGAAGAAACAAAGAAAATCGAAAATGAACGAATAAAAGCCGAAATTGAATCTCAAGAACGACTTCAAAAGCTCGAGATCGAGATGATGGAAAAAAGAGCAAACATCCGGAGATCGTATTTTGAAAAAGATTCTGTTGCACCTTTTATCGGTGGTGCTTTACTATTGGTACTTGGTGGTTGTCTAATTGTTGCTATGTTTACTGATATTGAATCTACTGAAATCATTGATAACACTTTTTTATTAATTCTTGGGTATTTTTTCGGTCAATCGGTTATTAAATCCAGTGCCGAAAAAAATGTATGAAGGCCCTGGATGTTAAATGAGCTGAACGTTAGAAGTATTAATACAAGCTGCAATCATAGGATAAAATTATGGCTTTAAAATCTAGTGTGCGAACGACTGTTGAAAAAAAATTAGAAGAATACGAGGGTCGACATAATCATATGTATTTGGATACAAAGGGCAAGGTTACAGTCGGTGTTGGACATCTTATCGCTAATAAAGCGGCTGTTGCTTTTGTGACGATGTATACCGTAAAAAACAAGCTACCATCTTCGATGGCGACTATGAAGCAAAAGCAAGATGAATACGACACCATCGCAAATCAAAAAAAGAACTATAAGGCTAGTTGGTATAAACAACATACTAGCTTGGTGATGAAAGAGACAGATATGGATGCACAGCGAAAAAAACATATCGACACATTTTATGCCGAGCTGGTAGGAATGTATAAAAAATCCAAAGGTTACGCTAACGAATTTGATAACTTTCCAGATGAGGTTCAGAAAGCTCTCTTTGATATGATTTTTAACTTAGGGCAAACAAAATTGCGTACAATCTTTGTCAAATTTAATGAGGCTATAAAAAAGGAGAAATGGGGTGATGCGGCTAAGCAATCCAATCGACCAGACGTTAATGCTGCACGCAATGCATATGTAAAAGATTTGTTTAATTCTGCACATAAGGCAAGTAAAAAAGCAAGTGTGATTACACCTTAGGAATTCTGAGCATGAAGATAATAGCCTTAATTTTTGTATTTATTAGTTGTATATTTTTAGAGAGTTGTGCAACAAATCAGTCCAGTGATGTGATTGAGAACATACCCTATTTAAATCAAGAAGAGTTAACGGGGCTAGTGAATTTAGGGGAGAATTTATCGAGCCTACACTTGGATTACGCCTTGGATTCACCTGAGGGAAAAGAGTTGCATCTAGAGTCCTGTGTCGCGGTAAATAACACGCTAGAAACCGACGTCGAGACATCGCAATACCATTTACTGCAGCTAATGAAAGTGAATTGCATGGCTGCCGGTTATTATTTTGAAGCTTTAAAGATAGGTAAAGTATCGAGTTTTCTACCTGCCACTCTCAATGCAGGTTTTATTAAAAGCCTTCCCGCACAAGCTGCTCCTAATTTAGGTGGACAGTCCCTCGAAAATCGCAATGGTACTTTGGTTGAAATTGAGAAAAACCTAAAAGTGCTATCTATCGATGAAGGAGTTGTTGAGCTATCCCTAGCCGATAATCTGGTTGTGAAATATTTGATAATGGCTCGAGGGGATTTTAACCACGATGGGATTGAAGATATGTTGCTACGTTTAGACTGGTACATAAGCTCAGCCTTTGGCAAGGGCTTTGATTTGCTAATGGTGACTCAAGCGAGTAAAAATGCGAAACCATCTCTGGTTTGGCGTCGGTAAGATTTCTTTCGGAAAGGCTAGGTTAATGCGATAGAAGCTTCTAACAAGTTGCTGCACACGGAAAAATTACTCGCTGCGCTCATAATTTTCCGGTGAGCAAGGCGTTAGCAGCAGTTAATTCTGCTGATACCAATAAGTAAAGAGGATGTAACTTTGAAAGATATGATACTTGGGATTCATTCAAATGTAGCAGGAGATGAGAAAGGCTTTACATCAGGGCATGCATGGATATCAATTACTCATTCTGGCACAACCAAAGTATATGGTTTGTGGCCTGATGCTCACCCAATACAATTAGGTCATCTGGGAGTTAATATGCTTTTCAAAACTCAATATCTTATTATTTTGCCACTAGTTCTATTATTAGTTTCCTGTAACGGAGAAAATATGAATATCTACGGAAAAGATGACATTTCATTTTCTGATATATCGAATGCCAGTACCAATGAGATAAGGATCTATTTCACTGCAATTGCTGAAACTTTATTTTACTGCCCAGGGGCAAATTCTTCTGAAGAACAGGGGAGTATTCTTATTGAATTTGTTCGATGCCCCATAGCTGATACTTGTGATGTTAGTTACCCTGCCAAGAGAGACGACAAAGGGGAGTATATAGTATTGGAGTCGACTAACAAAGCTATTTTCTTTAGATCTAGTTCGTCATTAGAGCAAATCTTCCCTCGTAAGTAGCTTGAATGCTAACAAATCGCTGCTGTCGGACAAATTTTCCGCTGCGCTCGTGTGTCATGACGAAAGATGAAAATCTTTCTTGCTGTACTAAAGATGAGGGAGGGCCCCTCGATCTCAGTAGTCAGATATTGGGATCAAACTAC
>JANQJO010000020.1 GCA_028281605.1 Pseudomonadales bacterium | reverse complement strand
GCGCCTATTGCCATGGATGAAGGCTTGAGATTTGCGATTCGAGAAGGTGGTCGCACCGTAGGTGCTGGAGTTGTGACTAAAATTATTGAATAAAATTTTGTGTAGGTTTTGTTTTTTATTTTTTTGCTAAATTAACTTTCTTGAGGTATTTGAGATTTATAGGCCAGTAGCTCAATTGGCAGAGCGGCGGTCTCCAAAACCGCAGGTTGGGGGTTCGATTCCCTCCTGGCCTGCCATATTTATGTAAATGATGCAGATACCAATATTTAGTGAATGAGAAATTTATGGAAGAAAGTATTGATAAGAAAAGTAGTATGCTGGATAGCGTTAAATGGTTGGTGGTCATGCTGCTGGCTACGTCTGCGGTTATAGGTAATAGTTATTATGCAGAGCAGCCTTTATTATATCGTGTTTTAGTTATTACTGGTTTGAGTTTACTGTCTCTCTGGCTGGCTTATACAACAACCAAGGGCCAGTTATTTGGTCAAATGCTTAAAGAAGCAAGATTTGAAGCACGAAAAATAGTATGGCCTACGCGTCAAGAGACGTTTCAAACGACGCTTGGTGTTATTGTGTTGGTTTTGGTTGTGGCGCTGTTCTTATGGCTTTTAGATACATTCTTAAGTTGGATTATTTCTGGCTTAGTTGGTTGAGGGGTATCGTTTTATGTCGAAGCGTTGGTATGTGGTGCATGCCTATTCTGGTTATGAAAGCCAGGTTAAGCGCTCTTTGCTGGAAAGAATTAAGCTTGACTCTATGGAGGAGAGGTTTGGTGAGATTCTGGTGCCTACAGAGGAAGTGGTTGAAATGCGTGCCGGCCAAAAGAGGAAAAGTCAGCGTAAATTTTTTCCTGGCTATGTATTGATTCAAATGGAGATGGATGATGATACGTGGTATATGATTAAGAATTGTCCAAAAGTGATAGGCTTTATCGGTGGCACTGCGGATAAACCGGCTCCTATCACAGATAAAGAAGTCGAGGCTATTCTTAATAGGGTTGAAGATAGTACAGACAAGCCTAAGCCAAAAACCCTGTTTGAGCCTGGCGAAGTTGTGAGAGTTATTGATGGTCCTTTTGCTGATTTTCAAGGTGTAGTAGAAGAGGTGAATTATGAAAAGAGTCGCTTGCATGTTGCGGTGCTTATATTTGGGCGTTCAACAGCAGTAGAGTTAGAGTTTGGGCAAGTTGATAAATCTTAGGAACCGTCTAAGCAAGGCTGAGTAAGCTTGGGTGTATTTTAAAAATTTTCATTATTTTTAAATATGAAGGCTGTATTTTTTTAAAAAATAATATATAATCCGCGATCTTTTTGAAAATATGTTTGCCTTAGTGCTGTCCTAAGTTCTCACTTTAGAAGAAAACTTTAGTGCATGGTTTGTTTAAGGAGTGTTTTGGTGGCTAGAAAAGTTATTGCTTATATCAAATTACAGGTGGCCGCAGGCAAAGCAAATCCCAGTCCGCCTGTAGGGCCAGCATTGGGTCAGCATGGTTTGAATATTATGGAGTTTTGTAAGGCCTTTAATGCTCAAACCCAGCAGTTTGAAGCAGGTATGCCTATCCCGGTTGTTATTACTGTTTATAACGACCGCAGTTTTACTTTTATATTAAAGACACCTCCTGCCAGTGTTTTATTGAAAAAGGCAGTGGGTTTGACTAAGGGTTCGAGTACCCCTAATACACAAAAGGTAGGTACAGTCAATCGTGCGCAGCTAGAGGAGATTGCTCGCACTAAAGCGTCTGACTTAACTGCGGCCGGTATAGATGCTGCAGTTCGTACAATTGCGGGTTCAGCGCGTAGCATGGGCTTAAATGTTGAGGGGGTTGAATAAGTTATGGCAAAGGTGTCAAAGCGGGTGAGTGCGATCAAATCCCGGGTTGATCGAGAAAGAAATTATCAAATTGACGAAGCTATAGGGTTGCTTCAAGACATGCCTAAACTTAAATTTGAAGAATCGGTGGATGCAGCCATTAATTTAGGGGTTGATCCTAGAAAGTCTGATCAGGTGGTTCGTGGTTCGAGTGTTTTACCGCATGGTATTGGTAAAACTGTTCGTGTTGCTGTTTTTGCTCAAGGTGCAAAGGCGGAGGAAGCAAAGCAATCTGGTGCAGATACGGTTGGTTTTGATGATTTGGCAGAGGAAGTAAAAAGTGGCAATTTAGATTTTGATGTAGTCATAGCAAGTCCAGATGCTATGAGGGTAGTGGGTAAGCTGGGGCAAGTGTTGGGTCCAAGGGGCCTGATGCCTAACCCAAAAGTGGGAACAGTGACGGTTGATGTTGCAACTGCTGTTAAAAATGCAAAGTCCGGACAGGTTAGATTCCGTACAGATAAGGCTGGTATTATTCATTGCTCGATAGGAAGGCTGGGTTTTAAGTCTTTAGAGATTAAAGAAAATTTAGAGTTTTTATTGCAAGAGCTGAAAAAGCTTAAGCCAGCAGCTGCCAAAGGTACATATATGAAAAAAGTTACCTTGTCTACGACAATGGGTCCTGGCTTAGCGTTGGATGTGGGAAGCTTAGAGCTATAATCTCTCTGCGAGTTTGGTGTAGAGTTTAAAGTTTATATCATAGATCACGGGTGTTTATCGCTTAATGCTGCCTGTGTAGATGTGGCTTAAAATATTAGTAAGTGACTTGTCAAAGCTGTAGGTTATTACTTGTTCCTTTGCCACCTGGTTGTATACTATTTGATTTATTATATTTTTGTAGGAGATTTCCTGTGGCTATCATGAGACTTGAGGAAAAAAAGGCAATTGTTGCTGCCATGCATGAGAAAGTTTCTGAGGCGCTTTCAGCTGTGCTTGCTGATTATCGAGGTCTGAGTGTTGAAGAGATGACTGAGTTGCGTAAGTTGGCGAGGGAGCAGAAAGTTTATCTTAAAATTGTACGTAATACACTTGCTCGTCGTGCTGTGGTGTCTACAGAGTTTAGTATTTTATCTGATGATTTTGTTGGCCCGACCATAGTTGCTTTATCAATGGAAGATCCAGGCTCAGCGGCACGCCTATTTAAGGACTTTGCAAAGCAGCATGAAGCATTGAAAGTAAAAGTTCTGGCAGTTGGTGGGCAAAAGTATGGCCCTCAGGATATCGATGTTTTAGCTCAGTTGCCAACGCGAGATCAAGCACTAGCAACTTTGATGCAGCTAATGCTTGCACCTACAGCTCAGCTGGCTAGGGCGCTGAATGATATTCCAGGAAGAGTGGTTCGAGTGCTTGCGGCTGTATCTGATAAAAAAGAAACCAGCGGTTAGTTTGTTATGAGTCAGTATGTCATAAATACAGCTATGACAGAAAGAAGGACATATTAAGTTTTGTATGAAAATAGAACAAAATTTTGTGTTTTCATATTTAGAGTGAGGCGTACATCAAGCTGAAAAATAAATTATTGATCTATAAGGGACCTTATGTTTACTTGGTCTTTTAGTATTTAGAATTTGTTTGGCAAGGTTGATTGGCGCTTACAGCTGTTTAGAGCTAGTGTAACTATCAGGAGAATCTTCATGTCATTGAGTAAAGAAGAAATTTTAAATGCAATTGCTGATATGAGTGTTATGGACGTTGTTGAACTTGTAAAAGCGATGGAGGAAAAGTTTGGTGTATCTGCTCAAGCTGCTGTTGCAGTGGCTGCACCTGCAGGTGGAGGCGATGCTGCTGAGCAGGCTGAGGAAAAAACAGAGTTTGATGTTACTTTGAAGTCTTTTGGTGATAATAAGGTGGCTGTTATTAAGGCCATCAGGGGGTTAACAGGGCTTGGCTTAAAAGAAGCAAAAGCACTGGTTGAAAGTGCTCCCTCTGCAGTAAAGGAGGGTGTTTCTAAAGATGAAGCAGAGGATGTTAAAAAGCAACTTGAAGAGGCTGGTGCAGAAGTAGAAGTTAAATAATTAATATCTAAACTTTTCAAGTGAAGGCATTAAAGTAAAGCTTTCTGTGAAATATCTGCCAGCTATGAAAACAGCCATGAGCGATGCAATAAGTAGTACCACCCTGCAGGGTGGTACTTATTGTATTTTTACAGTAAAGGCCTGTGAGAAACAGCTATAGTTCACTAGGCTGGTGGTTTGTACTGTCAGTCTATTTTTGTATGCGTTTTAGGTGCTCGTCACTTTTAATATTAAAGTGTGCTTGTAGTGCTTAGTCGGTTAAGTTGGTTTTTCGTGCTTATAGATTTGATGAGGAATGTATATGGCCTACTCTTTTACAGAAAAGAAGCGTATTAGAAAGGATTTTGGGAAAATACCAGATGCTATGAATGTGCCTTCTTTACTGGCTATTCAGTTGGATTCTTATCGGAAATTTTTGCAAGCAGACTGTGATACTGAGAAGAGTGAGCGTAAAGATGAAGGTTTACAGGCTGCTTTTAAGTCTGTTTTTCCAATAGTTAGCTATTCAGGTAGTGCTGCTTTAGAGTTTGTTGATTATGCTCTTGGAGAGCCTGGTTTTGATGTTAAAGAGTGTCAATTAAGAGGTTTGACTTACGCAGCGCCGTTGCGTGTTAAGATTCGATTGATTTTGTATGATAAAGAGTCCAATACTAAGTCAATTAAGGATATAAAAGAGCAAGAAGTATACATGGGTGAGCTGCCTTTGATGACTGATACGGGCACCTTTATTATTAATGGGACAGAGCGTGTTGTTGTTTCTCAATTGCACAGATCGCCCGGTGTTTTCTTTGATCACGATAGAGGAAAGACCCATTCATCAGGTAAATTATTGTATTCAGCACGAATTATTCCCTACCGAGGCTCATGGTTAGATTTTGAATTTGACCCTAAAGACCTAGTTTTTGTTCGAATTGATCGTCGTCGTAAATTGCCTGCAACAATTTTATTGCGAGCTTTAGGTTATGAGCCGGAAACTATACTGGATCTTTTTTTTGAAACCAATGAGTTTTCTTTAGATGAGGAAAGTGGTCACTATCGATTAAAGTTGATTGCAGAGCGTTTAAGAGGTGATACAGCTTCTTTTGATATTACAGATGGAGAGAAAGTGATTGTCCAAAAAGGGCGAAGGGTAACCGCCAGACATGTCAGGCAGTTGCAGAAACTTGATTTGGAGTACTTGCCTGTACCCAGTGAGTATTTATTGGGAAAAGTGATTGGTAAGGATTTGATCGATAAAAATTCAGGAGAATTAATCTGTCCTTGTAATACTGAAATTACCGATGAGTTGATTGAAAAAATTAAAAGTTCAGGTGTTAATTCTTTTGAAGTGTTGTATACCAATGAATTGGATAGAGGTTCGTTTATATCTGATACTTTAAAGGTTGATCCGACGCGTAATCAGCCAGAGGCCTTGGTTGAAATATACCGAATGATGAGACCAGGGGAGCCCCCTACTAAAGAAGCTGCTGAGTCATTGTTCAAGAATTTATTTTTTAGTCAAGAGCGTTATGACCTTTCAGTAGTGGGTCGTATGAAATTTGATAGGCGCTTAGGGCGTAAAGATGCTCTTGGTGACAGTATCTTATCAAAAGAAGATATTGTCGATGTATTGCGTACTTTGATCAGTATTCGTAATGGTCTAGGAGAAGTCGATGATATTGATCACTTAGGTAACAGGCGTGTTCGTTCTGTTGGTGAAATGGCTGAAAACCAATTTCGGGTAGGCTTGGTGCGTGTAGAGAGGGCTGTTAGAGAGCGTCTCAGTTTGGCAGAGTCTGAAGGTCTGATGCCTCAGGATTTGATTAATGCCAAACCGGTTGCTGCTGCGATCAAAGAGTTTTTTGGGTCTAGCCAGCTTTCACAATTTATGGATCAGAATAACCCCTTGTCAGAAATTACGCATAAACGTCGAGTTTCTGCTTTAGGGCCTGGGGGATTAACTAGGGAGCGTGCTGGTTTTGAAGTGAGAGATGTTCACGCAACCCACTACGGAAGAGTTTGTCCCATTGAGACTCCGGAAGGCCCCAATATCGGTTTGATTAACTCCTTGGCTGCTTTTGCTCGCACTAATGAGTATGGGTTTTTAGAAAGTGCTCATCGCAAAGTTGCGAATGGTCAGGTGACTAATGAAATTGAATATTTATCTGCTATTGATGAGGGTGAGTATGTTATTGCCCAAGCTAATGCTGCTCAGGATGAAAGTGGTAAGCTCATGGGTGATTTGGTACCAGTACGGTATAAGAATGAATTTACCTTAATGCAAGGGGATAGAGTTCAGTATATGGATGTTTCTCCTAGGCAAGTCGTTTCAGTGGCGGCTTCCTTAATCCCATTTTTAGAGCATGATGATGCCAACCGTGCTTTAATGGGCTCTAATATGCAACGGCAAGCAGTTCCCACACTCATTTCTGAAAAACCTTTAGTAGGTACAGGTATGGAGCGGCATGTGGCACGGGACTCGGGAGTCTGTGTAGTTGCTCATCGGGGTGGTGTTGTCGATAGAGTTGATGCAGGTCGAATTGTTGTAAGAGTGAATGATAATGAAACTCCGCCTGGTGATGCGGGTGTAGATATTTACAATCTAACTAAGTATACACGTTCTAATCAAAATACTTGCATTAATCAAAAACCTCTGGTCATGGTGAAGGACAAAATTGCAAAGGGGGACATACTGGCTGACGGTCCTTCAGTAGATTTGGGGGAGCTGTCTTTAGGGCAGAACATGCGGGTGGCTTTCATGCCTTGGAATGGGTATAACTTTGAGGATTCAATTCTTATTTCAGAGCGTGTGGTCAAGGAGGATTGTTTTACTACTATTCATATTCAAGAGCTTACCTGTGTTGCTAGAGATACCAAGCTTGGACCAGAAGAAATCTCTGCAGATATATCTAATGTGGGTGAGGCAGCCTTAGCTAAACTGGATGAGTCTGGTATTGTTTATATTGGTGCTGAAGTAAAAAGTGGTGATATTTTAGTAGGTAAAGTTACACCAAAAGGTGAGACGCAACTAACGCCAGAGGAAAAGTTATTACGTGCCATTTTTGGAGAAAAAGCTTCTGATGTAAAAGATACCTCATTACGTGTTCCTTCTAGTGTCAAAGGTACAGTGATAGATGTACAAGTATTCACACGCGATGGTGTGGAAAAAGATCAGCGAGCTCTATCCATAGAAAAAGCTCAATTAGATCAATTTCGTAAAGATTTAAAAGATGAGTTTCGTATTATAGAAGAAGCTACTTTTAAACGTTTGAAGCAATCTTTTTTAGGCATTCAAGTACTCGGTGGTGCTGGTCTGAAAAAGGGTGATGAGTTGACAGAAGATTTATTGGACCAATTGTCTAATGAAAAATGGTTTGAAATTAGAGTAGAAGATGAGCATTTAACACAATTGTTAGATAACTCTAGAAAGTCGCTTGAAATTCATAAAGAAGAGCAAAGTAAAAGATTCGAAGATAAGAAACAAAAAATTACGGGTGGAGATGATCTAGCTCATGGTGTTTTAAAAATAGTAAAAGTTTATTTGGCTATTAAGCGGCGTATACAGCCAGGTGATAAAATGGCTGGGCGCCATGGAAATAAAGGGGTTATTTCGGTGATTATGCCGGTAGAGGATATGCCTTTTGATGAGTTTGGTGAGCCAGTTGATATTGTACTGAATCCTTTAGGTGTACCTTCACGTATGAATGTTGGGCAAATCTTGGAGACACATTTAGGCTTTGCTGCTAAGGGCTTGGGTAGAAAAATTGACCAAATGCTGCAAGCACAAAGATCTGTCAATGATATTAGAACTTTTCTTGATCAGATTTATAATCACGACCCTGCTAATGTTAAAGTCTCGTTGGATGACTTTACGGATGAAGAGTTGTTGACTCTGGCTAAGAATTTAACAGGAGGTGTGCCGATGGCAACCCCTGTTTTTGATGGCGCGCACGAAAAAGGGATTCGGACTATGCTACGGTTGGCAGATTTGCCAGAGAGCGGCCAGATGGTTTTACGTGATGGTCGTACCGGACAGCCTTTTGATTGCCCTGTTACAGTCGGGTATATGTACATGTTGAAATTAAACCATTTGGTTGATGATAAAATGCATGCTCGCTCTACAGGCTCTTACAGCTTAGTCACCCAGCAGCCATTGGGCGGTAAAGCTCAATTTGGTGGTCAGCGTTTTGGTGAGATGGAAGTGTGGGCACTTGAAGCTTATGGTGCCGCGTATACCTTGCAAGAGATGCTGACAGTAAAATCGGATGATGTTAATGGTAGAACTCGTATCTATAAAAATATTGTGGATGGTGATCATCGAATGGACCCTGGTATGCCTGAGTCTTTTAATGTTTTGATTAAAGAGATACGCTCATTGGGTATTAATATTGAGTTTGAAACTGAGTAGCCGCTCTGCTTAGGAGGGAAAATACGTGAAAGATCTTTTGAGCTTGTTAAAATCTCAAGGAAATGTAGATGATTTTGATGCGATTGTGATTGGGTTAGCATCTCCGGAGTCTGTGCGTTCATGGTCTTATGGTGAAGTTAAAAAACCAGAGACTATTAACTATAGGACCTTTAAACCAGAGCGTGATGGCTTGTTTTGTGCCAAGATTTTTGGCCCTATTAAAGATTATGAATGTCTTTGTGGTAAATACAAGCGCATGAAGCATCGTGGTGTAATTTGTGAGAAATGTGGTGTTGAAGTAACTTTATCTAAAGTTAGACGTGATCGAATGGGACATATCGAACTGGCCAGTCCCGTTGCTCATATTTGGTTTTTAAAATCTTTACCTTCACGTATTGGCTTATTGCTTGATATGACTTTGCGTGATATTGAAAGGATTTTATATTTTGAATCTTTTGTGGTGACTGATCCAGGGTTGACAACGCTGGAGAAAGGGCAACTCCTAACAGATGAGCAGTACTATGAAGCCTTAGAAGAGTTTGGTGATGATTTTGAGGCAAAAATGGGAGCTGAGGCAGTCCAAGTCTTGTTGCAAGATATGGATATGGAAGCTGAAATTGCAGAGCTTAGGGATACTATCCCTGTTACCACATCAGAAACAAAATTAAAAAAGTTAACTAAGCGTTTAAAGTTGTTGGAAGCTTTTTCAGAATCGGGAAATGATCCGCAATGGATGATTTTAACTGTATTGCCTGTATTGCCGCCTGATTTGAGACCTTTGGTTCCACTTGATGGTGGGCGTTTTGCAACTTCGGATTTAAACGATTTGTATCGTCGAGTGATTAACCGTAATAACCGATTAAAGCGCCTATTAGATTTAAATGCACCTGATATTATTGTGCGTAACGAGAAGCGTATGTTGCAAGAGTCTGTGGACGCGCTGTTGGATAATGGGCGCCGGGGAAGAGCAATCACAGGTTCTAATAAACGTCCATTGAAATCATTGGCAGATATGATTAAAGGTAAGCAAGGGCGTTTTCGTCAAAATCTACTTGGTAAGAGAGTGGATTACTCTGGACGTAGTGTGATTGTTGTTGGGCCAACTTTAAAGTTACATCAATGTGGCTTACCTAAAAAAATGGCTTTAGAGCTGTTTAAGCCGTTCATTTTTTCTAAGCTTGAGCATCGAGGGTTGGCAACAACCATAAAAGCTGCAAAAAAAATGGTTGAGCGTGAGACGCCTGAAGTGTGGGATATATTGGCTGAGGTTATACGCGAGCACCCAGTGCTACTTAATAGAGCCCCTACTTTGCATAGGCTAGGCATTCAGGCTTTTGAGCCTGTATTAATTGAAGGTAAAGCGATTCAACTGCATCCTTTAGTGTGTGCTGCTTATAATGCCGATTTTGATGGTGATCAAATGGCTGTGCATGTACCGTTGACTTTAGAAGCTCAGCTGGAGTCACGAGCATTGATGATGGCTTCTAATAACATACTTTCTCCAGCCAATGGGGAACCGATTATTGTGCCAACACAAGATGTTGTGTTGGGCCTTTACTATATGACGCGAGAAAAAATCAATGTTAAAGGTGAAGGTATGGTTTTCGCTGATCATAGTGAGGTACATCGGGCGTTAATGAGTGAAGTTGTTGAACTGCATTCTAAGGTTAAAGTGCGTGTGCAGGAAACAATGTACGATGAGAGCAAACAGGCACAATCAAAGAGATTTTTGGTTGAAACCACTGTAGGGCGAGCATTGTTATGGGAAATAGTCCCTCCAGGATTACCTTTTTCGTTGATTAATAAATCTATGACGAAAAAGACTATTTCAAATCTTATCAATGTTTCTTATCGAGAATTAGGTTTAAAAGCTACTGTGGTTTTTGCAGACCAGCTGATGTACTTAGGTTTTAGGCAAGCTACTATGTCAGGTTCTTCTGTGGGCATTGAGGATATGGAAATTCCTCAAGAAAAAGCCAGTATTATTGAACGCTCACAAGAAGAAGTAAGAGAAATTGAAGAGCAATTTGCTTCAGGCCTGGTCACTCAAGGCGAGCGTTATAATAAAGTTGTCGATATTTGGTCTCGCACCAATGACCAAATTGCTAAGGCCATGATGGACAACTTAAAGCATGAGATGGTGGTTGATCGTGAAGGTAAGGAAACCTTACAGGCATCTTTTAACTCGATTTATATGATGGCAGACTCTGGAGCAAGAGGTTCAGCAGCACAAATTAGACAGCTGGCTGGTATGAGAGGGTTGATGGCAAAGCCGGATGGTTCGATTATTGAAACGCCGATTACCGCTAACTTCCGTGAAGGCCTGACGGTGATGCAGTACTTTATTTCGACTCATGGTGCACGTAAAGGTTTGGCTGATACAGCGCTTAAAACAGCTAACTCAGGGTATTTAACCCGGCGCTTGGTTGATGTTGCGCAGGATCTTGTGATTACTGAGCTTGATTGTGGTACACAAGCAGGCCTTGTCATGAAGCCACTTATCGAGGGTGGGGATGTTGTAGAGCCTTTGGGTGAGCGTGTATTAGGTCGAGTAGTAGCACAAGATGTGCCCAAGCCTGGTGTTGAGGGTGAAATTGCTGTAGAAGCAGGTACTTTGCTAGATGAAGCTTGGATTAAAAAGCTTGAATACATGGGCGTTGATGAAATTGTTTGTCGCTCTTCTATCACTTGTGAAACACGTTATGGCGTATGTCAAATGTGTTATGGCCGGGATTTGGCGCGAGGTGAACTGGTTAATATTGGTGAGGCCAGTGGTGTAATTGCGGCGCAATCCATTGGTGAGCCTGGTACTCAGTTGACTATGCGTACTTTCCACATTGGAGGTGCGGCTTCAAGGAGCTCAGCTGTTTCAAGTGTACAGGTTAAAAATGATGGTACGGTTAGGTTATTGAATGTTAAAACTGTACAGCAAGAAAATGGCAATCTGGTTGCGGTCTCTAGATCGGGTGAGTTGGCTATTGCTGATGATCGGGGCCGTGAAAAAGAGCGTTATAAAATTCCTTATGGTGCTGTGATTAATGTTCATAATGGTGATAAGGTGAAATCCGGTCATGTAGTTGCAAATTGGGATCCACATACGCATCCAATTATTACTGAAGTCACAGGCTATGTACAGCTAGGAGATTTTGAAACAGATATTTCTATTAAACGGCAAACAGATGAGTTAACTGGCTTGACCAATATTGAAGTGTTAGATAGCAAAGATCGTCCTGCAGCAGGTAAGGATTTGCGGCCAGTGATACGTTTGGTCGATGAAAAAGGAGAATTACTGACGGTGGGTAAGACACAGGCGCCTGTACAGTATTTTTTGCCAGCCGGCTCGATTAGCAACTTAGAAAACGGTGTTAAAGTTGAAGTAGGAGATGTCATTGCAAGAATTCCTCAAGAATCTTCGAAAACTAGGGATATTACAGGTGGTTTACCTCGGGTGGCGGACTTATTTGAAGCTCGTAGGCCGAAGGAGTCAGAAATTTTGGCTGAAGTGACCGGTGTTATAAGCTTTGGTAAAGAAACAAAAGGTAAAAGAAGGCTAGTGATCACACCAGCTGATGGGGTGGACCCTTATGAGGAATTGATTCCTAAATGGCGTCACCTGAATGTGTTTGAGGGTGAGCATGTAGAAAAAGGAGAGGTTATTTCTGATGGTCCATCTAATCCACATGATATTTTGCGTTTAAAAGGTGTAAGCGCTGTTGCTAGTTATATTGTTAATGAGGTGCAAGATGTTTATCGTTTACAAGGTGTGAAGATCAATGATAAGCATATTGAGGTGATTATACGTCAAATGTTAAGAAAAGCTGAAATTTTGGAGTCTGGAGATTCAAGTTTTGTTAAAGGTGAACAGGTGGAGTACTCGATGGTCTTACAGGAAAATGAAACACTAGAGCAAGATAGTAAGTTTCCTGCAAAATATGAAAGAGTCTTGCTGGGTATTACAAAAGCTTCTCTTTCTACAGATTCTTTTATATCAGCTGCATCATTTCAAGAGACAACACGTGTACTAACAGAAGCAGCTGTGACTGGAAAAGAAGATCAACTGAGAGGCTTAAAAGAAAATGTTGTGGTTGGGCGCTTGATACCCGCGGGCACTGGGTTTGCCTATCATGCTAAACGGAGAAATCAGCGTAAGCGTGCGCAGTTTGTGGAGGAGCCTACCTTTACAGCTGAAGATGCTGAACAGGCTTTAAGTGATGCTTTGAACTCAGTCAAACAATAAATTAAGTCAATTTTAGGTAAAAGATTTGTAGCATTGGTAAAAGCAGCGTTAGTCACTGGTGCAGGCACTGGCATTGGTAAAGCTATAGCCCTTAAATTGGCAACTGAAGGTTATAATCTGGTTGTCCATTATCGCACGAATCGTGAAGCTGCTGAGCAAGTTTGTGAAGAATCTATTAGTATGGGCGTGAAGGCCATTGCGTTGAGTGCTGATATTACTGATCCTACTATTGCTAAATCGTTAGTTAAAAAAACATATCAAGTTCTGGGTGAGCTAACGGTAATTGTGAATAATGTGGGTAGCTGGTTAAGCGTAAGTGTAAGCCAATTAACTGTTGAGCAGTGGCGTGGGGTGTTGGATTCAAATCTTAATGCCACTTATTATATCACGCATGCCGCATTACCTTATCTACGAGCCGCTGGCTATGGACGTATCGTTAATATAGCAGCTGCGGGTGCGCAGCATGTTATGGCTCGTGGTAGCAATGCTGCTTATATGATTGCGAAAACGGGTATTATTATATATACGAAGTCTTTGGCGAAAGAGTTAGCTGCTGAGAATATTACTGTCAATGTTATTTCTCCTGGCATTGCAGAAAATTCCTTTGAATATAATCCAAATTGGCAGGGAGTAAAGCCGAAATTACCAATTGGCCGCCCTGCTAAACTAGAGGAAATTGCACAGTCTGTTTGGTATTTTATCAGCCCGGAGGCAGAATATATTACAGGCCAAGTTTTGGAAGTGGCTGGTGGTTGGGGCTTGTAATTAAATGATGCTAGATAACTTTAGTTATGCTGACACTTGAACATTTAGTTGAAATATGCCAAAAATATGAATCTGATTTAAATAGCAAAGTTGCTTCGTTTTCTGTGGGCAATAAAGCATTAGATTTTAATACTCGTAAGGCTATTATGGGTGTTATCAATTTGTCCAGTGATTCTTGGTATCGAGAAAGTATTTGTTTAAGTTTGGATCAAGCCGTGCGTCGTGGTATGATGCTGAAAGTACAAGGAACTGATTTAGTTGACATAGGTGCGGAATCGACCCTGCCTCATGCTGCTAAAGTATCTGCTTCACTTCAAAATAGCCTTATTTTGCCCTTACTAAAACAGCTTCATAACAATGGAGTTGCTACTTCTGTGGAAACTTATCATGCTAATGTAGCTCGTCAATGTCTGCAGGTTGGTGCAGACTTTATTAATCTCACTGGTCAGCAAGCGAATAAAGAAATCTACCAGCAAGTTGCTGAGTTTAATGCGGGCGTCATTATTTGTTATGTGCAAGGGAAAAATGTTAGGGAAGTTGGTGATTTTGATTTTAATGAAGATCCTATAAGGTTAATGTATGATTACTTTGCCAAGGAGATAGAGTTGGCAACTTCTGTAGGTGTTGAAAAAATTTTTCTCGATTCAGGTTTAGGCTTTTATTATAAAAATCTCAAGGATAGTGATCAACGTATTCGTTTTCAAATGCAAACTTTTTTAACAGGCTTTCGTTTAAGAAAATTAGGCTTTCCTGTTTGCCAGGCTCTACCGCATGCATTTGAGTACTTCGGTGAAGAAGTTAGAAGTGCAGAATCATTTTTTGCATTTTTAGCAGTTTTAGGGAAAATCGACTTATTCAGAACTCATGAAGTGGCTAAGGTCAAAGGGGTATTAGATACTTTGGAGCTATTTTAATATAACACTAATAATTGATTGTAAGTATATTTAAGAGCTTATGTCTGTTTTTTTGCACAAATAAACGCCTTCCTCCTGGTCTCTAGATTCCCAGGCTTGAATCACATGAATCGAGTACTGTTGTAACAGGTCGGTAATTAGAGAAGTTGTGTATCTATAAGAATAAAACAGTTGGACAGTCTCGCCTGGTTGCCAGTTAATAGCCTCTTTTCCAATAATCAATTTTGCTGATTTTGCTAGTTCAAAATTCATGATAACTTTTTTGAACAGTGGTTCGTTACTATCTGAAGCTATTGCAGAATAAATATGTCCATCATTATTTTTAATACCTGCATCCAACAATATGGTTTTCAACCAATCTTTGGTTAATTCGTTATCATATTGTGGTAATATTTTCTTAATTCCTTGCTCGTAATTGTCTCCTGGTGCTAGGTTAGCACTGAACAATAATAAGTCCTCTGGCTCAAGATAACTGCTTAATATAGGTAGAATTTGTGATGGAGCGAAGTTTGGTATCATACCAAAAAATATTAATAATCGTCGCTCTCCTTGGTGTGGTATTAGCGACAGCAAATCGTCGGCATAAAGCAGGTCACATACGATAGGTTTAATGTTTAATCCTGCTTGTTGTTGCCGTGCTTTTTGTGCAGCGGTGATCGAAAGTGAACAGCTTACATCAATAGGGTAATAGCAGCATATTTGATTAGGGTTGTTAATCTTTGCTAAAAGTTCTGCTTCTTTCTCACCGTTGCCACAGCCCAAACTGATCAGATCTAGATGACGATCATTAATGATATTTAACGCCTGCTCGTAACAGTCAGTATATGCAAGCATATGGTCATGATTTTGCTGTATAGGTGAGTAGGCATTGTGAACATTCAACCATTTTTGGCTTTGCTTGATACTCTCATAATGAAACTTATGGTTAATCTGACGTTGGGCAAAGCTGGCAAAGTAATCTTTTAATATTTGATCAGGAAATTGGCTAGGGTGAATATAAACAGTTTCAAGTTTATTGTATACGTTTGACATGAAGGCCTTATAAAAAGTTAAAGTTTTTTACTTTTAGGTTTTAAATGCTACTCTTTTTTAAACAGAATTTCTAGTTTTCAGGGTGATAAAATCTTTATAATTTATAATAACTCTAAAACTTGATTGATTAAGCGTTACTATGATTTATCCTCTGGAAATTTAGATCAAATCTTTTTACCATAAACCAATGTTTTTTTGTAGTCTTCATCTATAGTTCGAGAAACAACCGCACCAGAAGCGACAGCAGTTGCAACGCAAGGGTCTCTATCGTTCACTAAATCACCCACCGCATAAATATTTTTAATCGAAGTATGCAAAATCTGATCAGTTTTAATGTGTCCTTTTTTGGTGAGTTCTAGCTGGCCGACCTTACCTTTTTGTAATAATTGATTGATTTGTTTTACATTAGGTTGAAAACCCAAACGAAAGCATAGAAAATCGACAGAGATGTCTGAGTCTTCAAGATAAATATTGATTTTATTATTTTTTATTTCGAATTGCTGAATGTTGCTTGGTTGATGAAGTATTATTCTTCCTCTATCAATAAGTTTTGCAACATGATCCTGATTAACTCTAAAACAACAAAATTCCGATCGAACTAATAAATGAATTTCTTCAATATTGGTATTGGCTAAATAGATTGATGTCACTAAACCGTTATCGCCGCCGCCAATTACAGCTACTTTTTTTCCTGATAATTTTGTTTCTAACAAAGGTGTTTGTCCAGGATCAAAACAGACTTTATTAGTTTTAATGAGAAATTGACTTCCTTTTATAGATTTTATTGTCTCTTGCTGTTTAATATTTTGACCTGTTGCTAAGGTAATAAACCGTGCGTTAAACTCTAAATCTTGAGTTTTAACCATAAATTCATTGTCAGATTGGCGAATACTTTCAATTTGACAATTTACAATGTAAGAAATATTTTCTTGCATGATCTGTTTTTGGAAATTATTGGCAATTTGGAAACCGGTTTTATTTGCCATGCCTAAATAATAAACATTTTTAAAATGACTTAAGTTCTGTAATCCTCCTAAACAATTATTTTTCTCTAAAATAATAGGGTTAAAATCCAAATACTTTAACCAAAGCGCTGTTGACATGCCGGCGGGGCCACCACCAATTATTAAAACGTTTTTACTCATATATTCATCGCGTCTGATTTTTCGGAATTAAAAGTCCATGTTGATAGCCTCAAGGTCACTGTCCATTATAGATGAAATATCATTATAATGCTTATCCTGGTTTGCGGAAAATTCAACACAGGCTTTCCTAAAATCTTTGAAAGTCTCGTAGTACTGATTGTATAAAACATTCTTTTTCAATACTCTCCATAATTGCTCAATTAAATTGAACTCTGGAGAATAAGATGGAAGAAAAACCAGATGGATTCTTGAATTCTTTTTCCACTCTTTAACTGCTTCAGAGTAATGGTACTTTGCGTTATCTAAAATGACGCTGATTTCTATGAGGATGTCTACAGGTAAAGTGGCAACGGTGGCAAAGTTTCGTTTGGGTTCTAGGAGTAGGTCTTGGTGGCCGTCTCGGTTGTAGTCGCCCATGTGTAGGGTGTATTGGCCTTTTTCGTAGTTGATGGCTGAAGTGAGGTTGCTAAAAGTGAGGCATAGTAGGGCCAAGGGGATTAATAAAAATGG
>JANQJO010000003.1 GCA_028281605.1 Pseudomonadales bacterium | reverse complement strand
ATGATTTGCTTCATGACCAACTCCCAAGTAAGATTTAGAGGAGCAGACAAGTCCTCGTGGTGACTTCGGTGCTACATGCCTTCAAGGCACGAGCCATTTTACCGTGCGATCAATGCCCTCAAGGCATGAGTCAATTAGGGGTACGACGAAGTCACCCGGTCATGTTACCGTTCGGGGTCTTTTGGCCACCAAATGAAATTCGACCACTGTGAGGCTTGTCTGCTCAAATCATTTTCACT
Source organism: Pseudomonadales bacterium (assembly GCA_028281605.1). Classification (GTDB taxonomy): domain Bacteria; phylum Pseudomonadota; class Gammaproteobacteria; order Pseudomonadales; family JANQJO01; genus JANQJO01. The sequence goes on along the minus strand of JANQJO010000003.1, from coordinate 13,537 downwards.
TAAGATCAATTGAAATACAGCTATCGCGGGATCTAATTGGGAATAAAGTTTAGGGAATACCCATTTTCATGGTTTGGGGTGGGCCCCAGGCCCATGAGGGTTACCGTGAAATACAATTTTCATCACTTGGGGTGACGCTTAAGGTAGCACTCATGGCTGTTTTTCCCAACAAAGTTAAGGACACAAAAGCGTTATGTTAATTATTCCTGCGATTGACTTAAAAGCTGGTGAGTGTGTTAGGCTCCGACAAGGGCGAATGAGTGACACTACCGTATTTTCAAGCGATCCAGCGCAAATGGCGCAGCATTGGGTTGAGCAAGGCGCAAAACGTTTGCATGTAGTTGATCTGGATGGTGCCTTTGCCGGCAAACCTGTAAATCAAACAGCAATTATAGACATTATTGGGGCATGCCCACATTTGGTTGTACAAATTGGAGGTGGGATTCGATCTTTAGACACGCTGGAATCTTACTTAAAGCTTGGTGCTCAATATGCAATCATTGGAACCATGGCTGTTAAAGAACCTAGCTTTGTGCAACAAGCTTGTGAGGCTTTCCCAGGGCAAATTATTGTGGGTATCGATGCCGTAGCTGGTAAGGTAGCTGTTGAAGGTTGGGCAAAAGTATCTGAGCAGTTAGCCACAGATCTTGCGCAACAATTTGAGAGCTTTGGGGTCAGTGCGATTGTATACACTGACATTCGGCGAGACGGTATGTTGCAAGGATTAAATTTGGAAGCAACCCAAGCGCTTGCGCAAGCCATTAGCATTCCTGTGATTGCCTCAGGAGGGTTGGCTGATATGACAGATATTAAAGCGCTCGCTAATATTGTGGATGAGGGTATTATGGGTACCATTGCAGGGCGTGCCTTATATGAGAAAACATTGGATCTTAAAGAAGCATTGCAGCTGTTTGACAGTGGGCACTGAAGCTCTTTCCTTTAATTTATTAGGTCAGAAGAAGAGCCGTGATATGGGATTAGCTAAAAGAATTATACCTTGTTTAGATGTAGATAAAGGTCGCGTCGTCAAAGGGGTACGTTTTACGAACATACAAGATGCTGGTGATCCAGTAGAAATTGCCCATCAATATGATGCAGCTGGAGCTGATGAACTGACATTTCTGGATATCACTGCCAGTCATGAAGGACGTGACACCATGTTGCAGACTGTTGAGAACATTGCTGGCGAGGTATTTATCCCTTTAACCGTTGGGGGGGGGATTAAAACTTTAACGGATATTCAACGTTTGCTCAAAGCTGGCGCAGATAAAGTCAGTATAAATACTGCAGCAGTTAAAGATCCAATGTTTGTCGTACAGGCCGCAAAACGTTTTGGTTCTCAATGTATTATGGTGGCTATAGACGCCAAGCAAGTTGCAGATTCTGGGCAACCTAGGTGGGAAATTTTTACTCATGGCGGACGTAAACCTACTGGACTTGATGCTGTTGTTTGGGCAAAAAAAATGACAGATTATGGTGCTGGAGAATTACTGGTCACTAGTATGGATCGTGATGGCACCAAAATGGGATTTGACTTAGGGTTGACTGCTTCTATAAGTGAGGCCGTCACTGTCCCGGTGATTGCTTCGGGGGGAGTGGGTTGTTTAGAGCACTTGGTCAATGGTGTGAATGAAGGTAAAGCAGATGCTGTGTTGGCTGCCAGCATCTTTCACTTTGGTGAATATACGATTCAGGAAGCAAAACAGTTTATGCAGCGTGCGGGTATCGAAATGCGCCTAGATTTTTGAGTATAGGCGATAATCGGTAGATTATTTCCTGTGCCTTACCTCAGGTTCTGAGCCAGATTAAATGAATTTGTGCTATTGCAATATTAAAAAGATGTTTAGGCTCTTCTAACCTTTTTAGTAACAGCTTAACAACTAATAGCAGAGTCAGCACATAGCTTGTGAAAAAAGTCATTGCGATCAAGCTTAGTGTTAAAAATTTATATGAAATATTTTGAGTTACAGTTTCGATGTATGTTGAAGCCAACAGAGCCAAACCACTGGCAAAACACGCGGGTAGAGTAAGGCCCAATAATTTTGTTAAATTAAATTTTATGATGTAGTTAAGCAGAAAAAGAAAAATAAAAGTAATTACTGCTCCAGTCATGACTCGAATAAAGGCTAGTGTTTCAATTGAGTTTTTGGAAAAAAACAGTAAAAATACGGTTAACAATACAGTCGATAAAGTGTCGAATGCAAAGAGTAGCTTAAGTTTATTGATTGCAATGAAGCAGTCATTAAGTAGCGAGTGGACGCAATAAGTAATGAACATAATGGAGAAAAACGCTAAAAGTTTACTGTAACCCAACCAGTTTTTGCCTAGAACTACGGCGACGACGGATTCGTTATAAAAATAGATAAAAGTCGTGATGGGAATTAAACCCCAAAACAGAGTAAATAAGCCAAATCTGACACGATAGCTAAGAGTGCTTTGTTGCTGCTTAGCTTTTGCTATGGCGGCTAAAAGCGGTTCTGTTGCTGGTATAATTAAGCTCAGTGCTGGTGTCAGTGCCAATTCTCGAGTAAGATGATAGCCGCCTAATTGAGTTGGTGGAAACAACTTAGAGGCAATCAGCACATCTACTTGTGACCTAAAAAAACCCGTAAAACCTCGCAGCAGTGACCATTTTGAAAAGTCAAATTGGGCACGAAGCTGTTTAAAGCTAAATTTGGGGCGGTATGAGTGGATTGTGTAAGACCCAATAAAAAGTACCAATGCTGATACAATGTCTCCAACTACAATGGCCCAGTAGCTTTTATCGATGAGTAGAAAAATCATGACACTGATAAAAGATAATATTTTTTCTGTACTAGCCAATTTAAATATCAGTTGATAATTTAAATCTCTTGCATACAGTGATAAAGCTGGATTTTTTAAAGCCTTTATAGGTAGTGCAAGAGAAATAACCATGAGTACAGTGGTTAAGAGAGGGTTGTTGAGATAGTTGGCAATAAAAGGGGCTGCCAGACATAAAGCTAGCATTAAGCAAAGTTTTGTTGAAACATCAATACTCCAAGCAGTGTTGAGATCATCATCATTGATTTGGTTTTTTTGAACGATGTACTGTTGAATACCTAGATCTGACAAAATATCAATTAAATGCATACTCAGTGCTAATATAGCGATCACGCCAAAATCCAAAGGGGTGAGTACACGTGCAAGTATTAAAGTGCTGATAATTCCTAGGCTTCTTTGAAAAATATTGAGTATAACCAGGTATTTTACGCTGGATGCAACTTTTTGGCTAATGGACATCGAACTATTGCTTGAGTGTTGAGTATAATGATTCGTATGCTTGCATCATACTGGTTATGGTAAATTTTTTTTCGAAGCTCGACAAAGCATTGTTGCCCAGCTTTGTTCGCAGAGATTTATTTTGTGCAAGTTCTATCATGGCTTTGCTAAGAGCAGCTTGGTCATTTACATCATCGATCAGGATACCTGATACATTATGTTCTATGATTTCTGGGGTTCCACCTACGGTGGTGGCAATGCTGGGTTTTGCGTAACTCATGGCTTCTAACAAGGTCATAGAGGTGCCCTCACTTAATGAAGGCAGCAAAAAAATATCCATGCAGTTGAGCAACGCCTGTGGCTCAGGCTTAAAACCTGTGAAAAACACTTTTTTTTCTAAATTGAGTGCTTGTACAAGTGTTTGTAGGGTTTGTTTTTCAGGGCCATCACCTACAATTAATAAAATTAAATGATTGATATTTTTGCTGGCTTCATTAAAGGCCTTAATCATCATGCCATGATTTTTAATAGGATCTAATCGAGATACGGTGCCGAACACAGTGACTTTTTGCTGAAGGCCTGTGATTGTGGTAATGTCCAGTACCTGTTCATTGTTGATTGGAGTTGAAGCATGGCCATTGTAGATTACTTGTATTTTTTGAGGCGAGAAGTTTTCGACAGTGACTAAGGCTTGCTTCGTGGCTTCTGAGATCGAAACAATGGCACTTGTAAAGTATTGGAGTATTGGGTTGACTAATTTTCGTTTCCAGCTGGGAATATCAGGATAGAAGCGGCCATGTTCTGTAAAAATGACCTTTGTACAAGTGCCGACTGCACCTAATAAGCCATAAAAGTAAGGAGTATATTGGTGACAGTGGATAATATCTATGTTTTGTTGTTTGATCAGTTCTCTGATTTTTTGTGCTAGAAAAAAATTGAGGCCAGGCTTACGTGTGAGCCCAAAAACCCCAAAGCCTTCCTCTTTTAATTGTAAGCCCCAAGGACCAATCGGGGCATCGATGCATAGCAGTAAAGGTATAAATCGGGTTGTATTTGTGTTTTTAATGAGGCTCCAAATAACTTTTTCAGCCCCACCGATGTTCATGTCGTGAGTGATGTGTAATATTTTTAGTTTTTGCATTTAGAAAGCAATACGGTAATTGGAGCTTATATTCATTTTACTAGTGTTGGTGATCAAAAGTTAACACTGAGTGGCTTAGAATGCAAGGAGTCGTTGAACATTATGCACATTTAATAGTCTGTATTTGCTGTTAATGATCATTGAATATACATTCGTTTTAGATTTAATGCTTATGAATTTCAAGTGTGCTCTCTAATGGGTAATGCATACAGTTGCTGACGCGAAATTAGCTGACCAAAATTATACCGTCTTAACGATTACCTGTTTTCTTATCGCTTTAACTGTTTGTCTTAAATTGAATGACAATACTGAAGTGCAGTGGTCAAAATGAAACAGGTTTGGAAATACAAATTTGTCATTTTCCACCAGGAACAAGTAAGGGCCTGTTAAGAAATAACTTTTACATTTAGAGCGGATGTATATCTGAGCGAAGCGAGTTCAAAAGCGGCAAATGTAAAAGTTATTTTCAAATATGTTATAGCCCACAACCTTTAAAGTAGGCAACGCAGTCGCCAGAATAAATCATTAACGACTTAGGCGCAAAATATTTTTCATCTCCCACAACCATTCACAATCAACATTGAAAACATTTTGAAAAACTATAACATTTTAGACATAATAGGATGAATGCAGTGACACAAGAATAGATCAATTTATCTGATCAATGGCTAGCCGGAACAGAAAACTTCCGTCTGAACATTTTACAGGCAAACAATAAATTCATATCACCCTAATACAAACTCAGGTTCCAGTCAATGTCATCAACATCTCTTATCCCAATGTTTCCAAACACTCCTTCAAAATGGAATCAACCATTACCAACCGATTTAATTGAGTCTATCTTAAACAAGATCAAAACCGGGCCAGAACTTATAAATACATTTAAATCGTTAAGAGCAACGAACAAAAACTATAACACAAAACTAAATATAGCTCTGCTTAATTCGACTAAAGAAGCAACCTCAACCTGCTTAAGCAAAATTGCATTCGTTATAGATATTGAAGAAACTGCTATGAATAGATCAAAAGAGAAACCTTTTATACTAGAGCATCATGATATCGTTGTAAGTCTTTTAAAAGGTCATGATAAAAATCTTAGGAGCCAATTATTTCTTAGCTTACTATTATACACGGGAAAAAACGAAATATTAAAAAACATACTAGACACAGTAGCAATCAAAAGTAAAACAATCCTACATTTCATTAGAATTGAAATAGCAAAAGGCTGTATTGACAACATGGGTAGCATAACACTCCTATCAAATATTTTTTGCTTTCACAGCTTCAAACCCAAAAACTTCCGTACTGCTTTATCTTTAATTTTAAGTGGTAAAGAATATTATCCAGAAAAAATAAAAGTCAACCTTAAGATCGACAAAAATAATTCGAGAATCAATGCTACATTTCAAACTGACGAAACTGTCAAGCGAGTTAAAGCCGCTCTTCACTTTAGTAAAGCTGTATTGTCTCAATACCCTACAAATCAAGTAGAATTATTATTAGTTGATGAACTTATAAAAAAAGCGCTTAAAATTGACAATAAACAATACATACTTGAAACACTCGAGTCTTTAACCTCACAAGTCGGCAGCACCTTGAATGTTAATGTTTTAAATAGTCACTCATCAGACGATACAAAGTGGAATGGAATAGGGCAATATCACTTATCAGCCGAAGCTTATTTTATAGCCACAATTGCTGTTCATTTATTTAAAGCTAACAACCCAAAAGATCTTACAATTGATCAATGTATTCCAAGAGAAATGGTAGAAGTATTTAATTTTTATTATGAATTGTACAGCAAGGATGCTGAGTATAATTCTAGGATTGGCTTATATGCTCTAGAGTTATTTGACACAAAGAACCAAACAGATACAGACACTGTAATACATCCTAACAGGCAGCATCAAACTCTCGAAAAAATAAAACTTTACAGCTCAATTGCTCTCAAACACATTAAAGTTGACAATAACAGGCTTGATAATTTTAACAAATTTTACTTACGCATTAAAGAAAGATTGGACCCTATCAACTTTCAAAAGTGCCTCATACTCTATAGATATATAAATGATCCTTCTTGCATGCCCATCCCTGATCAACTCCTAGCAACACTCCTTGGCTATGCCGACGCGATAAAAAAACTTTTAAGTATAAACCACGCAAACTTAGACTAGAGCCATGAGTTATCTAAAGGTGACCCTAAGCCCAACTTACAACCTTGACAAATATGAAGTAGAAGTTCAAACTTGTTAAAATGATGTGGATCAATAGAGAAATCAGTACCTTAATAGAAGATTTATTCCAAAAACGCCCTGCAATTTTAATCACAGGCGCTCGACAAACAGGAAAATCCAGCCTTTCACAACGCCTTTTCAGTCATGGAAGCTATACCAGTCTGGATTTACCACTGGCTGCCAAACAGGCTAGCGAAAATGGCAGACTATTCCTAGAATCCAAGCAACGCCCAACCATTATCGATGAAATTCAGTATGCACCTGAACTGTTTCGAAGTTTAAAAGTCATCATAGATCAACATCGCCAACAAAATAGTCAATTCATATTAACCGGTTCGCAAAAATTTTCACTCATGCAAGGGATATCCGAAAGTTTAGCGGGCAGAATGTCCATTCTGGAACTCTATACTCTATCCGTTAGTGAATTGAAGAGCCATTTTCAAAAGGAACTTTCTTCAACACAATTGTTAAACTGGATGATACAGGGTGGCTATCCAGAAATTTATGAACAAGACCTTGATCCCCATCAATTTTTTTCAGATTACATAGCAACTTATGTTGAACGAGACGTAAGGCAATTACTCAATATTAAACACGCGAGAGAGTTTGATCAATTTATGCGCCTGCTTGCATTGAGAGCGGGGCAAACACTTTCAATGAGTCGACTGGCCAGTGAAGTGGGCATGAGTGCACACACTATAAAAAATTGGCTCAGCGTGCTAGAAGCATCTAACATCATCTACTTGTTAAAACCCTATTATGAAAATTTCGGTAAGCGCATAGTAAAATCACCAAAATTGTATTTTCTAGACACAGGACTTCTCTGCTATTTAGCCAATATTCCCAACGGAACAACGTTATTAAACAGTCCGCTCTTAGGCGCTTATTTTGAAAACCTAGTACTGACCGAATGGCTCAAACATGCAAACAACCAAGGGACTTCTGCAGAAATCTACTATTACCGAAATCAAGCAGGGCTTGAAATTGACTTTATTATACCTCAAGCGGGTCGCCTAATATTACTGGAATCAAAATGGGCCGACGATAGCGGAGAAGTTCCAAAAAATATTCGTGCAATGATTAAATTAGTGGGCGCAGACAAAATACTCGAGTATGCAACTATTACCCAAACAAAAGAAAAGGTTAAAGTAAATGATCATTTTCGCGTGACTAATATTTTAGAATTTTGAACAAAAATAAAAAAATCAATTGAACCTGTCGTAAGCTCTCGAAAAATACCGTTTGTTTAACTCACTATCGCAATAAAAATCTTCGAAGCGCTTTAAAAACAAAATCCCGATTTTTCAGAATAAAATGATTTTTTGGCAACCATGCACTAGAACGCAAAACCGTTTTCGCTTTAGAAAATGTTAGGAATCCTTCATGACCATGATAATGCCCCATACCGGAATTTCCGATACCACCAAAAGGTGCATCATCTGCTGCAACATGCACGGCCGAATCATTAATGGCGACACCTCCGCTATGGGTGTTGTTTAACAGATTATCAATGAGTGCATGGTTCGATGACATAATGTATAATGCGAGAGGGCGTGGACGTTTATTAATATAATCAATTACCTCATCAATCGTTTCATAGGTCATGATAGGCAGAATGGAACCGAAGATTTCCTCTTTTACAATTTCCATATCTTTTTTCAGATTGGTAACCAAATGTGGATAAACCCGTCTGCCTTTATCCGATCCAATAGCTTTTACTGGATGAATTTTTGCGCCTTTTTCTTTGGCATCTTTTAGAAACCCCATGAGACGGTCATACTGTCTGTCGGTCACAATATGGGTCTGCGTATTTTCATTCTTGTTGTTAAGATGATAATCCGTATAACGTTTGAGGAAGGTATCAATAAACTCCTCTTCTCTGGATACAGGTACAAATATATAGTCCGGTGCAACACATATTTGTCCCGAATTAATGGATTTTCCGACAATCACGGCATCGACCGCGATATTCATATCGATGTTTTCATCAATGATCGTCGGCGATTTACCTCCTAATTCCAGGGTAATCGGCGTAAGATTTTGTGCTGCTGCTTTAGCAACGTACTTGGCTACCTTTGTTGACCCAGTAAAAATCAAATGATCAAATGACAGCGCAGAGAATAACGCACCGACATCAGCTTCACCTTCGACAATCACAATATGATCTGAAAGAGGCTCTACCACTTTACGCAGTGCCTGATTTGCATGAGGTGTAAATTCGCTCATTTTAATCATGACACGATTTCCGGCAGTCAGAGCCTGTACCGCAGGACCAAGCGCAAGAAAGAATGGGAAGTTCCAGGGAGTGATTACACCCACTACACCCAGTGGTTGATAGTGAACGGAGACTTTCGATGGATACAGCATCAATCCTGCGTGACGCTTGGATGGCTTCATCCATTGTTTAAGATGTTTAATCGCATAGTTTATACCTGCTACTGTCGGCAGAAGATCGGAAATTAACGAATCAAACTCACTACGATATCCGTAGTCTTTTTTCAGTGCATCATAGATAGTCTGCTCATTCTCAATGAGTGAAGACTTTAAAGTTTTTAACAGTGCAATACGTTCTTTATACGTAGGGGCCGGATTTTGATTATAGGCCTCCTTTATAGCATTGAATTCATCTTGTAATTCAATTTTTGCGTTTTTTATATTTTCTAAAGTATTCACGATTGTTCTCCAATAAAATTGGTTAAAAACAAATTCTTCATTTGTCAGTATGAGAGGAACGCAGCAAAGCGAGCTAGATCGACTTCAGAATTCGGTAGTTTATTTATTTGCAAGGCCTAAGGAGGTGTCCCAGAATAAAGTTTACAAGCTTCGCTCCTGAACTCGCTGCGCTCAGACATGCATCCGCTCATATTGTAAACTTTATTCTGGGACACCTCCTTAGGAGCACATTTGAAATTCCTAAACCTCAAACAAATCCGTCACAGCTCCTCTAGAAGCAGAACTGACCGTTTTTGCGTATTTGGCCAACACGCCTCTTGTATAACGCGGACCAGGTGCCTGCCAATGCGCTTTACGAACCTCCAACTCACTAACACTCAACTCAAGCTCAATGGTTTTAGCCTCAGCATCAATCGTGATGTAATCTCCATCCCACACAAGTGCAATAGGGCCCCCTACTTGTGCCTCAGGCGTAATATGCCCCACAACAAAGCCATGACTGCCTCCAGAGAAACGACCATCGGTAATCAACGCAACCTCATTGCCCAAACCTTTACCAACAATCGCCGAAGTCGGACTCAACATTTCACGCATTCCAGGCCCCCCTTTAGGCCCTTCATAACGAATCACCAACACATCACCGGCCACAATAGAACCCTCTAAAATAGCTTGTAAACACAGCTCTTCAGAGTGAAAAACCCGTGCCTTGCCTCTAAAACACAAACCTTCTTTCCCTGTAATTTTCGCAACAGCTCCTTCTGGAGCCAAGTTCCCTCTCAACACCACTAAATGACTATCTGACTTAATCGGGTCAGACATAGACCGAATAATGCGTTGCCCAGAGGGATACTCCACAGTCTGTTCCAGATTTTCAGCTAAAGTCTTACCCGTCACCGTCATACATTCACCGTGCAATAGACCTCGATTGAGCAATGTTTTCATAAGAGGTTGAATACCACCGATTTCTATCAACTCAGACATCATATAGCGTCCACTGGGCCTAAGATCAGCCAACACAGGCACTCGCTGACCAATGAGCTCAAAATCCTCTAAAGTAAGCTCAACACCCGCCGTATGCGCTGCTGCCAATAAATGCAAAACAGCATTGGTTGATCCAGCTAAGGCAATAACAATTGTGATAGCGTTCTCAAATGCTTTACGCGTCATAATATCACGCGGCTTCAAATCCAACTCGATCAACTCAAGCACTTGAGCTCCCGCTCTTTGACAGTCTTCAAGCTTAGACTGTGACACCGCTTCTTGTGCCGAGCTGTTGGGTAAACTCATGCCTAAAGCCTCAATCGCGCTGGCCATGGTATTAGCCGTATACATACCACCACAGGAACCCGGACCAGGAATAGCTGTTTCCTCTATCTGCTTAACTTGTATTAAATCTAAGTCGCCTTTAGCATGTGCGCCCACCGCCTCAAACACTGAAATAATATCCGTATGGCCTTTACCTGGTTGAATAGTCCCTCCATAAACAAAAATACCAGGACGGTTCAAACGCGCCAGCGCCAACAAACACCCAGGCATATTTTTATCACAACCCCCTATAGCAACAACCCCATCAAAACCCTGACAACCCACTACTGTTTCTATCGAATCAGCAATGACTTCACGCGAAACCAATGAGTACTTCATTCCTTCTGTACCGTTAGAGATGCCATCAGAAACTGTAATAGTATTAAAAACAACCCCTTTACCTCCAGCAGCATCAGCCCCCATCACACTGGCTTTTGCCAGTTGATCAATATGCATATTACAAGGAGTCACCATACTCCACGTCGAAGCAACACCCACTTGAGGTTTAGCAAAATCTTCATCTTTAAACCCCACAGCTCGCAACATTGCACGAGCAGGCGCCTGCTCCACTCCATCAACCACTGCTTTAGAATATTTTCGTTTCTTTGTCATAATTTTGTGTTCACTCATTCAATATTTTTAAATAAAATTTTCGAGTTTCTAGCGCGATTATAAGTCTCTCGCCTAGCCTTCGGCAAACAATGAACATCCTTTAAAGTATATCCCAGCTCTTGAAACCAATGCGAAGACTGGGTTGTCAAGACAAATAAGTTCTTAACGGATAAGCTTTTTGCTTTTTGTTCAATATGGCGCACCAACATTTCACCCTTTTTTTGCCGTTGATACTCTGGCTCTACAACCACACAAGCTATTTCTGCCATTTCTTCTTCCAGGTATAGATACAAGGCAACACAGCCAATCAGACTACCATCACGTTCAATCACACTGAACTTTTCTATATCTTGCTCAAGCAGTATCCGCGAACGGCTAACCAAAACCCCCAGCACTTCCAAAGGTTCAATCAACTTCAAAATGGCTGCTATATCTTCAGACTGTGCCGTCCTAACTCGCTCAAAACATTGAGCCGAAATCAAAGTACCTGAGCCTTCACGCGTAAAAAGTTCCTGCAATAAATTGCCAGACCTCTGATAACCTACCCAATGTACTCTTGACACACCTGCCATACAAGCCTGCTTCGACAAATCAAACAAACGCTTCATGTCTCTGGTTTTAGCTTCAATTTTCACAGTCAACGGCAACTGGATTTCTCTAAATGCCTTCCCCTGAGCATCCAAAAAGCGCTCAAAAGATGACAAATAAATCAACTTATCAGCCTGCAATGCACACGCTATTTGCGCAGCCAAATCATCATACTGAAGTACATACCGCTCCCCAATTGGTGAATAACCTAATGGTGGAACAATGAGGATTCTATTTTCTTGCAAATGACGCTCCATAGCCACATGGTCAACTTTGCGTACTGTACCACTGAACTGGTAATCGATGCCTTCATGCACCCCATAAGGCTTTGCCGTAACCCAATTGCCAGACACAACCTCTATCATCGCACCATGAAAAGGGGAATTTTCCATACCCATTGAGAAGCAAGCATTTAATTGCGAATAAAGCATGCCTACTACTTGAGCATACGATTGTAACACCTTAGCATCAGCAATCAATCGCTCCTGAGCACTCACACTATCATGTCCACCAGCCCCTAAAACCAATTCAAGCTGAAGGTCACAACCAAAGACTACAACTAATCGAATACCCAAACTTCTTAATAAAGCAATGTCTGATATTATCGTATTATCATGCAACTTTTCTAAGGCTTCACCTGGTACACACAGCACCAAAGTTTTGCCTCTATGCGCATTAACATAAGGGGTAACATGATAAAACCACTGCTGAAAAGCCTCAGACATTTGACTAGATGAAATAGTCGGTGACACGGCAAGATAACCCCAATCGGCTGTTACAAATATTCATTAAACTATGTTCGGAGCACTAAGTTTGGCATACTGCACAATAAACTGTACTGCGCTGACCCAAACACAAAAACTTTAACAAGCTACCACACTCTTGACAAGAGCTACCTGCTTTACCATAGACTCTCAATTTTTGACTAAAATAACCCGGCTCATTTTTAGAATTCACAAAGTCTTTCAAAGTAGTACCACCCTCTGCAATAGCTTCCTTTAAAATTATTTGTATAGCATTGGCTAATTGGGACATTCTCAGCAAACTGATCCTATTCGCCGGTCTTTTAGGATGTATACCAGCCATAAATAAAGCCTCATTAGCATAAATATTTCCAACACCAACAACAACACGTGCATTCATGATAAAATTTTTAATTGCTGTGGTCCGACGCCTGGCCCGTTGATACAAATACTCACCGTGAAATTCTTGCCCCAAAGGCTCAACCCCCAAAGATCGAATCAAAGGGTGCTCATCTACTGCACAATCACACCACACAACCGAACCAAAACGGCGAGGATCATGAAACCTCAAATGAACATTAGAGTTTAAAGTAAAAATCACATGATCATGCTTTCGATAGCCAAGCCCAGGCTCACACACACGTAGCGAACCACTCATCCCCAAATGGATTAAGAAAGACCGTCCGTGCTCTAAGGCAAACACCAAATACTTGCCTCTACGTTTTAATGCACACACTTTCCGATCTTGCACTTTTTGAGGAAAATGTGCATCAACGAGCCAACGTAATTGCCTTTGCTTGACTAAACAATACTTAATGGTCTGGTTGAGCACATAGGGCTCAATGCCCTTTAAAGTCGTCTCAACCTCTGGCAACTCTGGCATATCATTCTGCAAAAAGTACTTTAGGAGGTGTCCCAGAATAAAGTTTACAAGCTTCGCTCCTGAACTCGCTGCGCTCAGACATGCATCCGCTCACATTGTAAACTTTATTCTGGGACAC
>JANQJO010000154.1 GCA_028281605.1 Pseudomonadales bacterium | reverse complement strand
GTCGAGCAACCTCTTGAGTTTTCTGATCTTTTGAGTTAAGCAACTCTGTAAGGACTATTTTTTTATCCTCATCTGATGTGCCCTCTAACTTTCCTTCCATAGCAGTGGCTATTTGTTCCGCAGTGTAACCTTGACTTGAAAGTTCTTCTACACTAGATCTTAAAGCATATGCAGTAACCTGTAGGGCGTCGTTTTCATCGACTCCAGCTATGATCATGAAATCAATTGCCTTCTGGACTGGTACACCAGTTTGCTGCACCATAGCCGCTCCAACGTCTTTGGCAAGTGCTATTGCTTCATCACTGCCAGGCTCAATACCTCTACTCTTCAAAAGATTATCCCAGGCTTCACTTTTCTCTTTATCTGTCGTATCACTATCATCCATGAAACTAATAACTTCTTGGGCAATCTCCTTAATAACTGCAGGTTGCTCGCCAGAGTGGCTTCGAAGCGGATTGTTTACTTGACCTATTGCATCGGCCAAATCATAGCTGATACTATTTAAAAAGCTTTGTTGCTCAGAAGTGTCATTGCCACTGCTGGTAGCTAAAAATGCACTGGCTGCTTGTTCAGCTATGGCCATTTTGTCTGGGTCTCCAGAGGCATGTAATTGATTAAGGATAAACGCTGTATCTTCACCTGACATTCCTTTTAGTTTGATTGCCATAGATTCAGCAAGTTGTTCTGGAGTATAACCCAGATTCAAAAATTCATCTGCCCTGGATTCTACAGTGTCCGCGACAATCTGCAAGGCTTCTTCTTTATCCACGCCAGCTGCAACCATCAAGTCAATTGCATTTTTAGCTGATGCATGAGGTTGATTTACTATGGCAACCCCCACTTCTTTAGCGAAGGCTATTGCCTCTTCACTCTTAGGTTCAATGTTGTAAATTTGTAACATGTTCTCCAAAACTGTTTCTGGTGATTGACCCGCAGCAATCAAGTTGTTTACTTGTTTAGCAATGTTTTCAATTTCCTCTGGAGTTCTTTCAGAAGCCGTTGTGCTTGTAGACGATGCACCAGAAGTGCTGGATGCAGATGATGCAGAGTTTCCTCCAGTTTCAACATGTTTTACTACTGCTGCGTGTAATTCAGAGCTGAGTTCATCAGTTAAACTTGTTCGATACTCTATGTCTATATTGCTGTCATTTATTAAAATTTTTGCAGTTTGAACGGCAATATCTTCTGTATGTTGTGTCCCTTCAGCAAACAGTGAATTCAATATATTAGCTGTATCTTCAGCACTGACCCCCTGCTCTTGTATCATTACAGCCAGATTGCTGGCGATTTCTTCAGGGGGAACCCCGGCGTCAAGCTGTGCTTGGACATAAGCATTTGCACCTTCTAACAATATGCCCTTTGCTTCCTCCTTGCTGATACCGCCAGCGGCCATCACTTCAAGCGCACCTTGAAAATCACCTTGTGAAGCCAGTTCCGCTCCAATACCTATGGCAAGTTCAGCTTGGTTTTCTGCAGGAATATCTTTTTCGGCTACATAGGCTTGGAAAGCTTGTCCCCAGCTAACCCCCTCTTGTTCTACTCTTTTTTTTACATCTTCCGCAGCATTCTCAAATGGGTCTGCATTGATTGCTACTGGAACTACATTAGATTCGGATGATGCAGGTATAGGCGCTGATCTGGGTGCAACTGGGTCCACAAACTTATCCCCTTAGACATTGAAATTTACTATGTTAACCGGAGTTTCTATTTTTTTATATCTATTTATAATGGAAATTATTTTTTAAATTAATGGTATGATCACTTGTCAGGGTAATACATTCAATACATATTATGATGTATAAATGTAGAGCAAAGATACCATAAGGTTGATATTTAGCTCAATATCCAATATTCCTCTTACAGCTGAGATTGAGTCGTGTATAAAATTCATGAGCGAAGATATTTGCTAAGAAATTTCTTCTTTTTCAACTGAGGTGGGAATATTCATGCCCAATTCTTTTATTTTTCGAGTTAATGTGTTGCGCCCCCATCCTAGCAATTCTGCAGCGTTTCTGCGTTTACCTACAGTATGTTTCAATGCAACTTCGATTAAAGTTCTTTCAAAGCAGGGAACAGCTAATTCTAGTAAATTTTTGTTGCCTTGAGATAGCTGTGCATCAGCCCAACTTCTTAATGGATGCATCCATTTAGGTTGTTGATTTACATCCTGTTTTGTAAGATTTGATTTTAACTCGGGTGGTAGATCTGCGACTAATACTTCATGCCCTGTTGACATGACTGTGATCCAACGACAGATATTTTCAAGTTGTCTAACATTGCCTGGGAAATCCGATTGAGACAAAAATGCCAAAGCTTCATCACTGAATTGTTTTGATTCTACTTTCATTTCTTGAGCGGCTTTTTTCATAAAATATAAAGCGAGTTTAGGTATGTCTTCTCTCCGTTCATTTAAAGAGGGAATTTGAATTCGAATCACATTGATTCGATGAAATAAATCTTCACGAAATTTTCCTTGTTTAACTAAGGTTTCTAAATTCTGATGGGTTGCTGTAATGATTCTGACGTCAACCTTTACGGGTGTGCGTCCACCTACTCGGTAAAATTCACTGTTAGCTAATACCCTTAGCAAGCGTGTTTGTGTGTCTAAAGGCATATCACCGATTTCGTCTAGAAACAAAGTGCCGCCATCAGCTTGTTCGAAGCGACCTTTTCTTAATTGTAGCGCTCCAGTAAATGCGCCTTTCTCATGCCCAAACAATTCGGATTCAATTAAATCTTTTGGGATAGCAGCCATATTTAGTGCAATGAATAGGTTCGAAGCTCTAGGGCTGTGTTTATGTAAAGCTTGAGCGACTAATTCTTTACCTGTGCCTGACTGACCGTTGATCAGTACTGTAATGTTTGAGTGTGTGAGTCGGCCAATCACACGAAAAACTTCTTGCATCGCGGGTGCTTCACCGATAATTTCTTGAGCGATTTGGTCTTGAGCAATAGGTGTAGCTTCCATATTTGGATCTACTTCACTGGCCCTATTAACTAAAGCAACAACTTCATCGATATCAAAGGGCTTGGGAAGATATTCGTAGGCGCCTCCTTTATAAGAAAATACAGCACTTTCTAAATCAGAGTGTGCTGTCATGATAATGACAGGAATGGTTGAATGATTTTCTTGTAATTTGTTCAATAAACCCAAACCACCAATGCCTGGCATGCGAATGTCAGTAATGATGACATCAGGTTTTTTTTGTTCTAGCTTTGCCAATACAGTGTCCCCATTTTCAAAACAAAAAACATGAAACCCAGCTTGCGTTAAAGCCCTTTCTAATACCCAGCGAATAGAATTGTCATCGTCTATGACCCAAATGCATTTTTCTTTTTTTAAGCTCATATTCATTGGTTGCAGCGATACCTCTTGGTTTGTCTTCTCGTGATGAAGTTTTATAAGTTTTTCACCGGAATGATAATGGTGAATTCTGTTTTTCCTTCGTGACTGTCACATTCTACTATACCTTTGTGTTGGTTGATAATGTTTTGTGCTAAAGGTAGGCCCAGCCCTGTACCTTCAGCCCTACCGCTGACCATAGGAAAGAAAATGCTTGGTAGCAAATATTCAGGGACACCGGGCCCATTGTCTATAATCTTGATGCAAATCGCTAATTTATGTTGCTTGCCCAGTAGAGTACACTGTCGTACGATACGTGTTACAGCAGTGATTTCTGGTTTTTTTTGTATTTTATTTTCATGTAAGGCCTGTACTGCGTTGCGTACGATATTAAAAAACATTTGAATTAATTGGTCTTTGTCACCTTCTAGGGTGGGTAAGCTAATATCGTAGTCTCTTCTGATTTTGATTGTGCCGAGGCTTTCTGTATCGACTAGATGAAATACCCGCTCAAGTATTTCATGAATGTTGCAGTTGCTGTATTGAGGCAGCTTTCTTGGGCCTAACATCCGGTTTACTAAATTTTGTAAACGATCCACTTCTTCAATAATGATTTGAGTGTAATCTTTTAAACTCGTGTCTGTCAGTTCTTTTTCTAAAAGCTGAGCAGCGCCGCGAATACCGCCTAGAGGGTTTTTAACTTCGTGTGCTACACCCTGAAGTAATAGTTGAGTGCTTTGATGTGTGTGAGAAATAGATTCTTCCTTGTTGATCCGATTGATCCGGTCTATTTGTACAAGCTCGATCAATAAATAGCCCGGTTTACCCTGCCAAGTTAACGGACTGGCTGTATAATCCACTGTGATAGGGTTATCACTTCCCGCTTGGACTTGGTGAGCTCTCTGTGTAAAAGACCTTGTGTTTTTTATAGCATTCTGAAAGTCATTCAATGATTGTATGTCTTTCTTGAAAATACTTTCTAGGCCCATTCCTAATAAGTGTGTTTTACTGTTGGCAAATAAACTTTCAGCAGAAGGGTTTAGGTAGTGAATTACCAATTGGTCATCAATTAAAACTAAGGCGGTGGACTGATAATCCAGTAGTTTGACTAGGAGTGTTTCATTATTTTGTGTTTTATTGTCTTGTGAAGTGTTTATTGCCATATTCAAACCCTGGCGATTGTGGTGTTATCAATGGTCTTGAGCAAACAGGTAAACATCATTTCAGAATGATTTCTACGATTGTCACATTAATCAGGAAATGGTCATGAAATAACTTTAACATTTTCCGCTGCTGAACTCGCTTCATTCAAACATGCATCCGCTCTAAATGTTAAAGTTATTTCATGACCATTCCCAGGATCATTTAAGCAAAACACAAACCAAGCAAGGTTGGTAACATGAAGAGATTGTGAAAAGGCTTTAAAAAGTGAGCGAATAATCACTTATTTTTGTTTGGCCTTTGCAGTACTGACGGGCGATGCATATAGATAGTGATAGGAGGGCTTGATAATAAAACATGACCCTTTGTGTCAACCACTTTTACGGAAAGTGTATGACTGCCTCTGTGCATGTCTTTTAAAGTAAAGCTTGTGGAGTTTTGTAATTCAGAGACGGCGGTACCATTGCTGAAAAGTTGTACTGAGTGACCTTGTTGAAGCCTGGGACTCAAAGAAGCAACTATTTGTAATTGCTCAGTATTACCTCGGAAGGTCGTGTCTTGTGCCGGTGATATGATTTGTATCGATTCGTAAGCTTTTTTGGTTATATTATCTTTTGTTGCTTGTTGTTTGGTGTTTTTATCTTTTGTAGGAAAGGGCAGAGTTGGTAAAGGCTTTATTTGTACTTTCACTGAATTTGGGCTGGGCACATCGGTAAAAATAAGGGTGCCGTCAGGGCCAACACTTTGATAAACATCAGAAAATACTGTTGGAGATGCAATCAATAGATGTGCGTATACAGCGAGCGTTGTGAGGACTTTGATAAGTGCGACATTCTTCTTTTGCGGCTTAGTCATTGTTTTATATACCTAAGGCTGCATTTGGTACATTGGCTTTCATTAAGATAAGATGTTATGGGTTAAGCATCTTGTTTTTTAGCATAAACCGACGTAACTGATACTTCAATAAGGCATTTGTAATCTAATTGTAAAGGCGCCTCAATAGTACATAGCAAGGCGCCTTTTGCTAGAGATTTACTGGAGAGTAGAAGTTAAACAGAGTAATACATATCAAACTCGACTGGGTGAGTTGTCATGTTCAATCGTTTGATTTCACTTTCCTTCAGCTCAATGTATCCATTTAGCATATCTTCCGTGAAGACATCGCCAGCTAACAAAAAGCTGTTATCTTGTTTTAAAGCCTCTATGGCCATCTCTAGAGATGAGGCCACTGTTGGAATGTCGCTTGCTTCTTCAGGGGGTAAGTTGTACAGGTCTTTATCCATTGCATCGCCTGGATGTATCTTGTTCTTGATTCCATCCAAGCCTGCCATGAGCATTGCTGAAAACCCTAAATAGGGGTTTGCTGTTGGATCTGGGAAGCGTACTTCAATGCGGCGTGCTTTTGCACTTTGTACATAAGGAATACGAATAGAAGCTGAGCGATTTCGAGCTGAATAAGCTAGCATGACAGGTGCTTCAAAGCCTGGTACTAGGCGTTTATATGAGTTTGTGGAAGCATTGGTAAAAGCGTTTAATGCACGCGCATGTTTGATAATACCAGCAATATAATAGAGTGCAAGCTCTGACAACCCTGCATAACCATCACCTGCAAACACGTTTTTGCCGTCTTTACTTAGGGATTGGTGTGTGTGCATGCCGGAGCCGTTATCTCCTACCAAGGGTTTTGGCATGAAAGTAGCGGTTTTGCCAAACGCATGTGCTACGTTGTGCACGCAATATTTTAAGATTTGCACTTCATCAGCTTTGTTAACCAGGGTGTTAAATTTAACCCCTATTTCATTTTGACAAGCTGTGCCTACCTCATGATGGTGCACCTCTATAGAGAGGCCCATGGACTCCATAGCGCTGCACATGGCTGAGCGTAAGTCGTGGGCAGAGTCAACGGGAGGTACTGGAAAATAGCCGCCTTTGACTTTAGGTCTATGGCCAATATTGCCCCCTTCAAACTCTGCAGAAGAAGTCCAAGCACCTTCTTCAGAGTGGATGTTATACAGGGCATTGTTGATGCCAAATTCCCATTTGACGTCATCAAAAACAAAAAACTCTGGCTCAGGTCCAAAATAAGCGGTATCAGCTATTCCTGTACTTTTTAGATATTCTTCAGCACGATTTGCCAAAGATCGAGGGTCTCTCCCGTAACCTTGCATCGTGGAAGGTTCGACGACATTACAACGTAAGTTGAGTGTGGTTTCGTCTGTGAAAGGATCAATCACTGCTGTTTCATCGGCTGGCATCAGGATCATATCTGACTCGTTAATCCCCTTCCAGCCTGCAATGGAAGAACCGTCAAACATTTTGCCTAATTCAAAGAACTCTTCATTGACCTCTCCTTCTGGAATGGTAACGTGCTGCTCTTTACCACATGTATCTGTGAATCTTAAATCGACCCAGCGAACCTCATTTTCTTTGATAAGTTTTTTTGTCTTTGAAGACATGGAACAGATTCCTCCGAACGAGAATTGACATTTATTGTTGAGATTTAATCATTACTCACAAAGCAACAAGCAGATTATCTACCGTGAAAATGCGAGTTTCATTACCTAGGGTGACGAAACTCGCATTACCATGGCTGTTTACCGTAAAAATACGTAGCTCTATAAATGACTGCTCACCGAGTACTGATGTGGTTTTCCATCTGTTCGGGGTGAGTGGGTCGCTTATGGCTGTTTCTGCACTAAACGCTCAGCGATATTAATATGTTCGATAAAACTAAGCAACTTTGAACGTTCTTTAAATATATAAGCAGATCACTTGTTAAGCTTTGTTTTACCGTGAAATACAATTTTCATCACTTGGGGTGACGAAAATTACATTGCTCGTGGCTGTTTCTATAGTTTTCATTACCTGTGCAAGGCAGACAAGAAGTTAGCAAGATTTATACCCAATATTTAGCTTGCGTTGACTTGTGGGTTCGTTGTGATAGATACTTCTGAAATTTTGTAAATTTGTCTTTGTTTGGTGCATGAAAAGTCAGATTTGGCTCTAAAGTTGTGCAGTCTTTCGTAAGACTTGTTGAATAGATAGAGACAAAAGGCTTGTAATCTGTGTATAATGCAGCCGCCCCTACTGATCTGATGTCAAAACACTAAAATTCAAATTATGTCAGCAATCCAATGTAAACTGGTTTAGAAAATAACTGTTATTTAAAGGATAGCACTGTGACCCGCTCGATACGAAATATTGCAATTGTCGCTCACGTAGATCATGGTAAAACCACGCTGGTTGATAAGCTGCTAAATCAATCTGGATCACTTCATGGCCAGGCTTTAGAACAAGAACGTATAATGGACAGTAATGACCTTGAAAAAGAGCGTGGTATCACGATCTTGGCAAAAAATACGGCTATTGAATGGAATAATTATCAAATCAACATCGTAGACACCCCTGGGCACGCTGACTTTGGGGGTGAAGTGGAGCGAGCTTTATCAATGGTAGACAGTGTTTTGTTGCTTGTGGATGCAGTTGATGGCCCTATGCCTCAGACTCGCTTTGTGACTGAGAAAACTTTTGCTTTAGGTTTGAAACCGATCGTTGTGGTGAACAAAATAGATCGTCAAGGTGCTCGCCCGGATTGGGTGATTGACCAAGTCTTTGATTTGTTTGATCAATTAGGTGCAACGGATGAGCAGCTTGACTTTCCAGTTGTTTATACTTCTGCACTACAAGGCATTGCAGGTCTCGAAATTAATGCCTTAGAAGAAAACTTGAATCCATTGTTTGAAACAATTATTGAGAGTGTTCCTCCACCTGAAGTGAGCCTTGAAGGTCCTTTTCAAATGCAAATCAGTGCCTTGGATTATTCTACTTACGTTGGTGTCATTGGGGTGGGCCGGATCACGAGAGGTTTGCTGAGTACTCATCAAGCCGTGGCTATTATCGGCCAAAATGGAGAGAAGCGCAGTGGACGTATTCAGCAGGTGTTGGGTTATCGAGGCCTGGAGCGCACGGAAATAGAAATGGCACAAGCAGGTGATATTGTTTGTGTTACTGGGGTTGAAAATTTATGCATTTCAGACACGCTGTGTGACCCGAATCATCTGGAAGCTTTGCCCACTTTGGTTGTAGATGAGCCGACTGTTTCGATGACCTTTCAAGTTAATACTTCGCCTTTTGCTGGCCAAAGTGGCAAATATTTAACATCAAGGCAAGTTAAGGAAAGGTTAGAGCGAGAACTGATACATAACGTTGCTTTAAGGGTTGAGGAAACGGACCACCCTGACAAGTTCCGGGTTTCAGGGCGTGGTGAGATGCACTTGTCGGTACTGATTGAGAACATGCGTCGTGAAGGTTATGAGCTTGGAGTATCAAGGCCAGAAGTCATTTATCGAGAACATAACGGTCAAAAAGAAGAGCCTTTTGAGCGCTTAGCCCTGGATATTGAAGAAAGACATCAGGGTGCTGTTATGGAGCAGCTGGGTGAACGTAGAGGAAATTTACAAGACATGGTACCTGATGGCAAAGGCCGGGCTCGTTTGGATTACTTGATCCCGGCTCGTGGTTTGATTGGCTTTCGCTCTTTATTCTTGACCTTGACTTCAGGAACAGGCTTAATGACACATTGTTTTGATCATTACGGTCCAGTTAAGCAGGGCTCTATTAATAAGCGAAATAATGGGGTTTTAATTGCTAATGGCCAAGGTAAGTCTTTGGGTTTTGCTCTCTTTAACTTGCAAGAGCGGGGCCGTATGTTCATTGGCCCTGGTACAGAAGTTTATGAGGGCATGGTTATTGGCATCCATAACCGCGGTAATGATTTGGTTGTTAACCCTTTGAAGGGTAAGCAGCTAACCAATGTGAGAGCATCGGGGTCAGATGAAAATATATTGTTAACACCCCCTATAAAGCTTACCCTAGAGCAGGCATTGGAATTTATCGAGGATGATGAGTTAGTAGAAGTTACGCCTGAGGCCGTTCGGGTGCGTAAAAAGTTACTCAAAGAGCCAGACCGTAAGCGCAGCGCGCGCGCGGGTGCGACACAGTAAAGAATTCATTTTTCGGTATAAATAGGCTACTTTGAAATTAAATCTGTAACAGTTTAGCTCGAAGGGGTGCTTAGCCAAAAAATGTATACTTTATATCCTGCAATCAGACCTTACGCTGTTCATACTGTCAAAGTTGAAGTGCCTCATGTGCTTTATGTTGAAGAGTGTGGTAGTACGGATGGCATACCTGTTTTATTTCTGCATGGTGGGCCTGGGGCAGGCTGTGAGTCTTATCATCGGCGTTTCTTTAACCCTGATCAGTATCGCATTGTTCTGTTTGATCAGCGTGGCTGTGGGCGGTCTACACCGCATGCTGAACTCAATTGTAATACCACTCAAAGCTTAATGGATGATATTGAAATCATTCGTAATAAGCTTGGGGTTGAAAGGTGGGTTATATTTGGAGGGTCTTGGGGCTCAACTTTAGCTCTGGCGTATGCTCAAACTTACCCACAAAATGTACAAGGTATGATTTTGCGCGGCATATTTTTATGTCGTCCCCAAGATATTGACTGGTTTTATCATAGTGGTGCCAGCCGTATTTTCCCGGATGCATGGGAAAATTTTTTAAAGCCCTTATCGACAGAAGAGCGTGGAAATATTTTAAAAAGTTACTATCAAAAGTTGACAGGGCCTGATGAATTAGCACGCATGTCTGCAGCCAAAGCTTGGTCAGGATGGGAAGGCCACTGTTCAACTTTAAGGCCCAGTCATACTGTTATTGACCATTTTTTAGAGCCTCATACTGCGGTTAGTCTGGCATGTATAGAATGCCATTATATGATGAATAAGGCGTTTTTAGAGCCGGATCAGATACTTGACCAAGCAAAAGTCTTATCGCAGGTGCCCTGTACAATTATTCATGGTCGTTATGATATGGTTTGTCCGTTAGAGCAGGCATACGAGTTGCACAAAGCGATGCCCTCATCTGAGCTACAAATTGTGCGTGATGCGGGTCATGCTGCTAGTGAGCCTAGTATTGTTGATGCGTTGGTCAGAGCGACTGATGAGATGGCAAAAACGCTTGGTAGGTAAGGAAAGAGCACGAAATAAGGAATGGTCACGAAATAACTTTAACATTTTCCGCTG
>JANQJO010000115.1 GCA_028281605.1 Pseudomonadales bacterium | reverse complement strand
AGGAATGGTCACGAAATAACTTTAACATTTTCCGCTGCTGAACTCGCTTCGCTCAAACATGCATCCGCTCCAAATGTTAAAGTTATTTCGTGACCATTCCTAAACCTCGTTCCTAGGCGATTATCTGTTGACTTTGTTGGTACTTTAATACCGAGTACTGTACTTGTAATATATGTGAATTTTCCTATTTCTACTATTAGCCGATGGTGTAAAGTCCTGTGATAAATAATCCTTCTACTTCAAAATTATTGTATTTTCAGTCACACACTGTTGACTGTGAGCAACCACCACACCTTTTGTCTTTAGTTGCAGGATTAAGTCCTGCTAAATATGAATACACGACTACAGAGTTAGGGAAAGCTGTTCTCCTTCCTTTAGATCAAAATCTCAGATCCGTAAGAGGCGACTCACTTTTAAATAGAGGATTCAACAAAAGCGTTACGGATGTTGTATTTGACTTAGTTGAAAGTCTTGACTCAAAAGTCAGAGATAACCCACTGGGTGGGTTTTTTGATGAAGGCACAAGTATTACCGATAGGTACAATGAAGCTTTAGATAAGTTAGAAATTTTGGTTGAAGCAAACGATAATGGCCGTGCTATTCGTAAAGCAGCCGGTAAAGTTCGCACAGAAGCTTATTATTTATATATGGATATAGCGTCAAATATTCTAGACCTCTTAAGAGAACCTCGACTGGTACCGAAGACAAGTAAGGCAAATTCTGATTCGTTAATAAATAGCTTAAAAGAAATTAGAGTTTGCATCATAAGAGAGTTACATGAGGTTGGTATAACACAAACTCAGCTTCTAGAGGCTGAGATGCTTAAATTTGAAAAAAGCGTGTGCAAACCTGGATCTGAACTTTCTTACGTAGAAGCCCCATGTACAAAAGACATTAGAAAAATTTCTAAAGTGTTAGTTTCAACAAGAGATATCAAACTTGATGTTAAAACCGTTGATCAGATAACCTCTGCATATGAATCCCCGATTTCACCAGTATTTTTAAAAGGTATTGTTTTTTACCTGGCGCTTTTTTCCTTTTCAGTGAAACGTTCATTAGCCAGTAGTATAGATGCGGATACAAATCTTTTAGGCTTTAAAATAGGGCCTTACATAGATCGTCTCAGCGCCCATAGAATAGTAGGACGATTAGAAGAAGGAAAATACCCAGGCATTGGCACTATGAGATGGGGTTGTTCAGCAATCTTGATTGGACCCCCTGTTAACTCTACTTTTGACAAAAATATGCATGCCTTGTTCAGCACTGCTGGCCATTGTCATTGGGATTGGGTGGATTATGATAATCCTGTTGTCAATAAAAAACTTGATTATCCCACTTACTTCAATGTATTTAATTCAAATTATCATTTAGAAATAGAGGATATTGCAATTGGGCAACTTGATAAACATGATCAAATTATTTTTAGATTAAAACAATCTTATGCTTATTTAGAACAAAATCATATCGAGTATTATCCTATTTCCACGGAAGATAAAGGTAAGAAAGCTTTTGTTCCAGGTTTCATTACCTCTAGTGATCCAGACCCTCAAGATTTTTATTTAATTAACACTGCAATTTCAGATAAAGTGAGTATCCAAAAATATGGATTTCAGTGGGATGAATCAATACGATTACAATTTAATGGAACGGGTGATTTGGGGGGGTATCAGGTTCTGGTGTTTTACAATTACAAGATGGCCAGTATTGCTTTATAGGAAATTTTATTGCTGTAAGAGATGAAAATGCAGAATTATGTTGTTGGATTAATAGCCCTTGTGAAATTGATCCTAGAACTAAAGAAAAGTTTCATGTAATTGAGATGTATGCTACCAGCACTGACTGGGTTAGAAGTTGTTTCCAAAATGATGGAAGCTTTGACCCAACAAAGTGTGATGAAGCAGAGGAAACTCAAGTTCGCGATGAACTATTTGGCCAATGTACTGATTGAGCCTAAAGTGTTTTCAACAATGCTTTGACCTTCACGAGCTACTTGAAAAGCATCTTAGGAACGAGCACTTTTTTAACTGGCTTGAGTTTCTTCAGTGCATTGTTCAAATATGGCCTATTTGTCGAGAATTCAACAGTGAATGGTTTGAAACTGGTCACTTTTAGAGGCTTATGTTTTGCTAAGAATTGATTATTACAATTACTTAGAAAAATATTAGACGCTCTGATAGTGGAATGAAACATGCCTCTATTAAGTAAATAAGGTATTGATAAAAAGTCTTCTAATGTATCTTCTTAGTAGTAATAGTGAGGTAAGGCTTTATGAGATCAACAGCAATATATTTTATAACGAACCAACTGAATGTGAAACTAAATAAGCAAGGTTTTACCTTAGTAGAAGTTGCTATTGTTTTGGTCATTGTCGGTTTGCTTATGGGAGGAGTATTGAAAGGCAGTGAATTGATTAATGGTGCTAAAGTTTCATCCTTAAACAATAAGTTGAGCTCTTTTAAAACGGCTTGGTATGCATTCAATGATCGTTACCAAGCCTACCCTGGAGACTTTAATACGGCACGCAGTGCTATTGATTCTGGTTTAACCGACGGTAATGGTAATGGGATTGTAGAAAACACGCGAGAGATGGGACAAGTTTGGGTTCATTTATCCAAAGCTGGATTTATCAAAGGCAGTTTTGCAGGAACACCGGCGGCTTCTAACGAGCGTGCTACACCACCAACAGGGCCTGCTAATGGTTTTGGTAAAGCGATGATGATTGGTTGGGATAATCGCTATCAACCTCAACCAGGCCGACGTCATAATTTGAATACAGGCACAGGCATTGCGGGTAAGATTTTGGGCGAGCTAGACCGTAAAACAGATGATGGTAAAGCCAATTCAGGAGAAATGGCGCTTAACTATAATGGTCGAACACGAAATTGTGCAGTAGTTGCTGATTGGAATCTAAAAGATAGTAGCAATACTTGTTGGGCCGTTTTGAGATTGGACTAAGGAGGTGTCCCAGAATAAAGTTTACAAGCTTCGCTCCTGAACTCGCTGCGCTCAGACATGCATCCGCTCAAAATGGGTAGATTATTTCCTGTGCCTTACCTAATAGAGTTAAAAAAGGGTATACTGGGGGCGTGTTTGTCCCTTTAGAGTGGTTTGCAGCAGGTCAGAAAGCATGCGACTGGGGCGGAGTATGTTTTTTAACTTGTGGAGTGAATTGTAAATGGATTTATCAAAGACACCTAGTCCTATTGTTTATGCGTTGGCGTTGATCATCAGTGTTATTGGAACAGCTGCGGGTTACAGAATTTTTAAAGGCTCTTCTTTTGAATATCAGGGTGTGCTAGGTAATATTCAATTGCAGGCAGGGGAGGAGAACTTAACTTTAGGGACTTTTGTACAAGAATCGCAGGAGGCTTTGCATCTAGCTCAGGCCAAGATAAGAGAGCAAGAGCAAGTCATTGACTCACTTGAAAGAAAATTGCAAACCTATCAAAACCATCAAGTTAGATCAAATGCACCTTCAGCACCACAGGCACCACAAGGTTTGGCGATAGAACGAGTCGTTTCTGTTCCTGCTTCAGTTTCTGTTTCTGCTTCAAAAGTTGCCAGTGAAAAAATTCACAAACAATTAAAACGTTATTTGGCTTTAGATTTAAAACAAAAAATTGAACCAGTTATAACAAAATAGTCAAAATAGTAGTATGACTTTTTGAATTAATGGTTCAGTAATTGTTTGTCACTGATTATTACTAATATTAAAAGGTTAATTTTTTCCTTTTGTATCATACTGAGTAATACCCAGCAAGTTTTATATGGCATAAGCATCCTTAGTATAAGTGAATAATAAATAAAAAGAGAGCTTTTATCATGGATTTAAAAAAAGGTAAACCGTTGATGGTTGTGGGGGTAGCTTTTGCCTTCCTTGCAGGTTGTTTTGGCGATCAGTTTAAGACAATCGGGGATTTGATGGGTAATACTTCTATTTCTTCTAAGACCATTAATGCTATGCAGTCGACAAAAACGCTTTCTAATACTTCTATTGCGGGTGTTTGGTACAATGCCAGTGAAGTAAAGTTAGATTATGAAGTCACAGCAACTGATACAGCAGGTAATGCTTTAGATCTTGAAAGCATATTGAGTGGCCAAGAAAATGCAAATGGCTTAATTGTGAA
The DNA here is from genome assembly GCA_028281605.1 of Pseudomonadales bacterium. Lineage (GTDB taxonomy): Bacteria > Pseudomonadota > Gammaproteobacteria > Pseudomonadales > JANQJO01 > JANQJO01. Next base: position 1,502 of record JANQJO010000115.1, on the reverse strand, counting down.
TATGTTGCTTACTAAATGGAAGTCTATGCAAGAGGTGCACAATATTAATTTGCAGTCTAGCTTGCGTATTGCTGTTGATGAACAAGATCCAGAGTTGGTGTGGCTCTCCAGTTGCTCTGTACCGAAACCAACTGTTGATGAGCCAAAACCTGAGCTTTATTATGGTTTTTCTCCTGATATCTCTCTTGCAGCACAAGTGAAAAATGGTAAGTTCGCCATTTCTGCTCCAGCTTTTGTCCATGCTTCGAACTATTATTATCATTCTATCAATACGACTGACCGTGACAGTGATTTACAAATTATTGGCACTGTACAGGATAATTTGAAAATAGATTTTGGTACACATCATTTTCAGGAAACTGAAACAGTGACTATTGCTGAAATCCAAGCAGGGTTGAAAGAGCTACTAGCTGAAATTGACAATGAAAAGACGTTTGCGATGGACATATTTTTCAACCTGGTTAATATTGATGATATTATAAGTGAGTTGCGGAATTTATCGGAAAATTTAACATCTTTGTTTTCACCTGAGGACACCATTCATATTACTTTGATTGAAAAACTTGATATGACATGGATAAAACAGGTGGATGACCCAAAAGCTCCTTTAGGCTTAGCTACAGTGGATGATGAAAGTTTTGATGTGGCTTGTGTGAACTCTGTTGAGTCCGAATCGAATTTTGATTTCTTGCCTGATGCCTTAGCCATTTTTAAAGGTGCAATCAAACGTCATGATTTTAATTACCATGTCAGTAATTTTGATAGCACTATGAATCTATTTTTGGATGATTATGATAATCAAATGTTGCATCATAAAGAATCTTATAGCAGTGTTTCATACCACTTCAACAGCAAACCGGATAGTATCAGTCCAGAACAAGAAGAGATGATGATCAATGAGATTGAAGCATTGCATACATTGCTAGAGCCTATTCATAATCAGTTTATTGAAGAGTGTTCAAGAAAAAAAGAGTTTATCAGTGATGAGGTCGTGGCAGCAGAGCCCGTCAGACCGATTGTAGTAGATGACATTTCTCTTGATGAAGTGCCAGTGGTTCCGGTTCCTTATTTAGAAGCTCCGGTTGCTATACCCGTTCCTGCGTTTGGTTTTGACAGTTTACCTGAAATTTGTACTGTATTGTTGGAGCAAATGAAGCCACTGAATGAGAAGATTTATGAATTAGAATCTGTTTTGTGGCCGCACAATTACGGTTATTTTTCGACAAGTGATCAAAGTCTCAACTTTACTGAGTTTGACATTAATATGCAGTATCATCGTATCAACTTTGATGCGTTTGATTATGAAGGTAATTCTAAAAAAGGTAGTGTTATTCTGAATTTTTAGTTTAGATATGTCCCAGCCTCTTTAAGGAGGTGTCCCAGAATAAAGTTTACAAGCTTCATGATTAATTTGATCGGTAACGCCATCAAGTTCACCGAAACCGGACATGTTTTTGTATCGGTTGAAACTCGAACCTTCGCCAATGGTATCGTCGGTCTGG
>JANQJO010000109.1 GCA_028281605.1 Pseudomonadales bacterium | reverse complement strand
CGCACTGCTGGAGCGGCGACAGGAAGAAGCTGAAAACAGAAAATTGGCCAAAATATAATCATAAAAAATGATCAGGTCATTTTCTTATAGCTATAGTTTCAATTAACATAATAAGCCAGTATCTTTACTACATCGATTCAGACATAAATGATTCTGTAAGATGTAGTGGTCAAGTAAAACTGTACAGCTAAATGGAAAGTTTTACTTGACCACTACAATATGGGTCATTTTGTGGCAACAGAGAGATAAATGGCTGTTTATCTTCCATATTCAATTCTATTAACTTAAGACCTAATGCTTCACAGGCAAGGTGCACAAGCGTTGTTTTGCCCACTTGCCTAGCGCCCCGAATGATCAGCGGTTTGCGTGTGTGTCGAAATGCCCACGTCTTAATGTAGTCAATCTGCGATCTGTGCATAATAAAATACAATTACTGATTGATTTTTCTTACATTTTATAAAAGTCTAGGCAAAAAACAAGCTTTATCTTGCAAAAGTCAAGGTAAATTTAAGACATTTCATAGAAACAGCCATGAGCGATCCAATTTTTCGTCACCCTTGGTGATGAAAATTGGATTTACACGGTAAAAAGTATGGGGAAAAACTTATGTGATAGCAAAGGTTAACTACGTATTCCAATATATTGACCTGATGCATGTGCATTTACAGCTTGCTCTATTAACCTTATTGCTTGGCTCATACAATCAGATTTATCTTTGATGGGAGGTGATCTTCGGTAGTCCACTTCATATCTATAGAAAATAAAGTAAATTTCTTGAGATATTTCCAAGGTCACTCGCACCATACCATCAGCTGTTTCTATTTCTTCTTCAATTTCTCCAAAGTAAAAATTTTCCATATTAAGTCTCTTATCAAAAAATACATTCATTATAATCGGCAGTATTTCTTCAGCCTTATCATGACTATTCAACAAATGTTTAATACGAGCAACATCATGCTCTGAAATATGCAAACAAGACCGGTGATAAAATATATTTCTGAGAAAATGAACCCCCCAATCAGACGTACTATCTATGCGAGATAGTACACGCTTAACTAACGGTACAACGTCTTCTGGATTAAGGTCTACTTTTTTGCTAATAGGTATAGATAGATCTCTCATTTTCTTTTTTAACACTTCATCATACCTACCTCTCTCGGTTGCTACAATCAAGTGCTCATCAGTTTCGACTTTTTTGCCTTTATACCTAAAAATACAACGAGGAAACCCAAAAATATCTAAAAACTCTTTTGCTAACTCCTCTCTATTTGAAGTGACGAGAATATCACTTTCTGTTTTGCGGAATTCATACATTAAAGCAACTAAATGTAATCCTGATTGAATGATACTAAATTTAGTTACGGACATTTTTTTTGCCAACTCATCTATTAAATGAATCATATCTTTAGACATATCAAAAGTAATAGAAGTCGTCCTATCTTCCAAATCTCCTCCGAATATACCTTTAACAAACACAACAGAAGAACTTGCTTTTGCATATAGCTTTCTGACAGCATTTTCAATATGAGGAAAATTAGTAAATGTTTTATAATTGTCAGGTCTTTTAGTAAAAAAAATAACTTTAGACTCCAGGTTTTCATGAAATAACTGTTTGATCATGGTGGCATCTTCAACTGAAATTTTATCAAAAGCAGGGTGCATAAATAAATCGGCAATAAATTTCACTCTGTTCTCCCTCATATTATGCAAATCAGATATAGCTTTTCGTGCTAGAAGTAAAATATCCTTTTCATTTAAACTGGTCGCATTAGAAAATTTTAAAGCAATAACATCAAAAAAGCCTTGCTCAGCTAACTGAAGCAACTCTGGTTCAGTCGTTTCTTGTGAACAACTTACCCAACGCAATACCCACGGAAGATCACAATCAAGATTGGATTCAACATGCAAACGCGCATCAACTTGTTCATAATTTATTGAAAAGTGAAAAGGTAAACGTTGTTTATATTTCTGTATGACGGCTTTTAATGCAATATACAGATCACTGTTCACCCATGGTATTGGTGGATTTCTATCTAAATCAAAAGACATTATTGTTTCTGATACATCAGAAAACTGAAATGCTTCTCTGAATAGTTTCTGCCTAATAATTAAATTCCACAAGGATAGAGCTCTATAACTTTCTCCGCGAGTATGCAATAATGATACTAAATAAGCTAACTTTTCTTCTGTTAATGAACAAAATATAGCCGCAGCTTTAACAACAGTATCTACGGTCATTCTTTCTACGAACTCTAAATCATCTAAGCATTCGGCATGTCCTAACAAATTACAAGATATTTCCCCCGTTGTTTTATACCGTGCTGGCAGATCCATTCTTTCAACAAGATGGGAGTGCCAAAATAAAGAAATAAAATCTGTCATTGTATCAAAATCGATAAAAGCCATTTGGTCTTCATTGATGAAGCCAAAATTGTTATGCGATCTATCTGGAATACCTATAATTAAGCATACTAAAATATAGTCTACTAAATTTTTAGACCCTCCTTCAAAGGCGGTTCTTTCGATATTATTTTGACTTATTTGCATTCGCCTTGACACACTCAATGCACTTGTTGCTGGGGATTGGCCTAGATCTATTACGCTGTCATAGAAAATGTTGCTAAAAGTTTCAAACCCATTTAGTTTCTCAGAAAACAAAAAAAGCTTGCCACTTATTTGGCTTTTGATCAGATGTACTGTAGGGCATAACACCCCAACACTTCTCGAAAATTCTGTATAAAAAATACTTGCCACTGCTTTTCCGTCATTTGCAGAGGATAATTCCTTCACAAAGCCCATTTTTTCTGTTCCATCAGGATAAATCACTGCTACAATAGCAGCTTTGTTTGAACTTGTTCTGACTGAATCATAACGTAGAACGCGCGCTGTTTCCACACGAGGCATTTTAGGTGGGTATTTTTTCAATAACTCACTTATTTTTTTAAACCCTTCTTTTCCAAAATCATTTTCATCTATTAAAATAGAGCCCGAGCACTGCTTTTTTAAAAAAGGCAGTTCACCTGTCTCTGGAGGATAAAATAAAGTTGTACTTATACTATCCGTATTATCAACAGGAGATTCACCAGAAAAGGTACATTGATTCTTTGAATAATCACTTGGTAAAAATGGTGCCTGACTAACAGGAGAAACACTTATTTTCCCGTAAGCTCTAATGATAGAAGATAAAATAAGCCAAGCAAAAAATGGGAATTTTAATATAATTTTTGAAAAACGCCTTTGAGGTAGGTATTTTTTTTGTAAATGATTTTCACTTTTTGATATCTCTTTATAGGAAATGTCATTATTTTCTAAGAAATGATTTATGGATCTAAATGAGATTTCATTAGCCATTTCTGTAAAGTATTTCATTTTTAAACAAGTTATTTTACCAATTTGTTTAGGCTTAAAAAGTTTTTCATATTCATAAGTTATTTTTTCTTTCAAAATAGAAAAATCTAACAGTTTAACATCTTCTAACTCTTCAAAAAATTTAACTTTTATATTTTCAAGACACTTCATCAGCACTAATCGATCATGGCATATGCTACCTGCAGGCAATAACTTTTGATTATCCCACGCATCGATGACCAATAAGGTGATTCTTCCCCATAATTTAAAGGCATGTCGATATAAGCTAGCGGCATTTTCGATGAAACTTTGATTAATTCTCTGACTAGAGTTATCCAGTAATGTTTCGATATAACGATTATATCGATGATATTGCTTTAACAATTGACACAATTGTTTACTATCTTCAAAAAGTACCCAAGAACACTCTTCTCCAATTTCATCAAAAAAATCTTGGAAAAAATGCCCATCTAAATTAGGCTGATGTGGATACACCTTATCTACAAATTCGAAAAAAGCTTCAGGAAATAGCTTAGGAAGAGCTTGTTCGCTCTTTATATCTATTAAGTAAGAAAAAAAAGCGTTAACGTTTTTACGAAGTCCATCTAATGATAAATGATTGCATCTTACCTGCGATACCTGCGATACCTGCGATACCTGCGATACCTGCGATACCTGCGATACCTGCAAATTATTATTTATATTTGGTGATTGTGTGATACTAGTAAATCGATAAAACATATGATCAAAAAAAATAGCTGTATTTTATTACCTGACTGACGTCAATTATCTTTGCCGCCGGTATTATACCTCAGTGTTAAAAATCTTAACATCCATAAAAGCATACTAAATTAATATCTAAACTAGCGCGCCCAAAACCTTACTAAACTTAGGAGGTGTCCCAGAATAAAGTTTACAATGTGAGCGGATGCATGTCTGAGCGCAGCGAGTTCAGGAGCGACAAATGTTAAAGTTATACAGTATTTCGGCATCGATCACAAACCAGACATCATATCAATATCAACTGAGTTTTCAACAGGAGCCTCATCAACCACCGGCTCTTCAATTACAGGTACATCTTCAATTACAGAAACAGGATCAGGCTCAACCACTTCTTCATTAACAGCTAAAACAGCCTCAGATAACGCTTGAAAATACTGCAAAGTATACTCATCTTGCGCCTTTGACATAGCAGCCCCCATACGTAAAAATACTAGGTCAGCTGAAGGCACCACAGCCATAAACTGCCCCATATACCCTTCAAACAACAAGATATCTTTAGGGATCGCATAAGGCTCCATTTCATCTCGATACAACTGAATATGCCCTCCATAAGAGGAAGACACACCAGGCATAGCCATAAACTCCAACCATTGCTCAGAAACCACTTGTTCCCCACCCCACTGACCATTTTGCAAAATTAACTGACCCAAACGCAACCAATCACGTGGCGTCATTTGAACCCAAGCACCCCCTATAAAATGACCACTCTCATCCACTTCAATCGTGCCACTGGTAATACCAAGCGGATGAAATAAACGAGTTTGATAAAAATCATAACCACCCTGTAAGCTACTATCACTTAATCGACCCAACAAAATTTGAGAAAGTAAATTCGTTGTGCCCGTTGAATAATTAAATTCAGTACCCGGCTCAGTATCCATAGGCAAACTGGCCACATAAGCACTTTGATCCTCTTCTAAAAACAACATTCTGGTCACAAAACCGTCCTCTGAGTAAGCTTCTTCCCAACGCAAACCTGAAGCCATATGCAGTAAATTTTGTAAAGTAATTTGCGTTTTTCCAGGCACATCAACAGGGTATTCATCCAAATTTAATACACCATCATCAATCAGCATTCCCGTCAGTAAACCTGTCACTGTCTTAGACATCGACCAACCAACCAAAGCCGTATCTTTATTCACATTAGAAGCATAGCGCTCAGCCACTAAACGACCATCAACAACCACCAATCCAGCATAAGTTTGAGACCGATCCAAAAACGAATCGCCTTTCTCTAAAAATAAAGTATCTAACGACTGGGACAATCCCACCAGGACTGCTGACGAAACTTGGCTACTATCAATACCAGCGTGCCCATCAGGCCAAGGCAACTGTTCATCTAATATGGGTGGATCTAACGCTTGAAAAGGTTGTGCCTTTAATTCTTCTGCGGTAACATTCACTAACAAAGTACACCCTAAACCTTCACGGTAAACTGCGGTGGTGTGCTCTTTAGCTTCCTGTATCGCCACTCGATCCCGAACAACCACTTGATGCTGCTCTAAATCTATTTCAGTCTCAACAAACCACATCAAAGGCCATGTAATACCAAAGACTGTATTGTAAATAACATCCTGTGAATCTTGCCCCCCTAAAAAAACTCTCGAGCAAACCTCTTTTGCTGCAAAACCTCGAGCGGCAGGGATATCTTGAGCTTGATCACAACCTGACAGCACTAGAACTATCAAAATAATTCTAATCGCACGCATGATTATTTTCTTATTTTTTACCTATAAATAAGTTTCTATCGCCTCTGTAAGAATAACTTCCAATAAAACACTTATACTACATCAATAAGCCATAACCACATAATTGCTCCTTTATCCTACCAGTTTAAAGTAAATCACGCGAGAACACCTTCAGCAATTCTATGCATAATGTAATTCCTGATATCTTTTTACATCTACTATGACACCCATACTAAAAAACACTCACAAACCAATAGCATATAAGAACTATATTCTGCCTAAATTCTAGCAATGTGTTACTCTTTAACTAACATAGAGTAAATAAAACAGAAAATTTTAATCTTTACCCAGTAAGCACATGATTGTATTTCGATACATCCAAGGCTGTATATTAATGCTTCTATCAAGCTGTTATACATTCGCCAACACACAAAAGATTGACTTGCTGGACGCCTACTCCCTAGCAGTCACAAATAATCCACAATGGGCAGCACAAAAAGCCAACTACCGTGCCAAAATAAAAGCCAAAACAATAGGTCGATCAGGCTTACTTCCTCAAGTCAGGGGTGAAATCAGGTACTCAACTATCCAATATGATGGTACCAGTGTTGACTTCGACCTTTCAGCCGACAGAATCATCAATTGCGTTGAAGGTGTCACTCAAGCCTCTGTGCCGACTGTCACCTTGGGCAACGCCTTAGACGGTATTGAATGCATCTTTACCTCCACCACCAGCGACTTTGCCAACTCAAGTTTAACCATACAATTTTCACAAGCACTCTTTCGCTTAGATCGCTGGCATGAATATAAAAGATCGAAAAGCCTAAGCACCCATGCCAAAGCCGAACTCGAGCAAGCCAAACAAGACTTAATACTTAAAACAGCTCAAACATATTTTAATATTTTCAAAGCCAAAGCCGAACTCAACCTGGCTAAATCTCAACTCAAAGCCTTAGACTTCAGCCTTCAATTAATAAAACGCAGATTCGAAAAAGGCTTAAGTAAAAGCACCAGTGTGCATGAGGCACAAGCCAGATACGATAATAACCTAGGCGCTATTGTCTTAGCAGAAGCAGCAGTTGCCAATACACGTGAAGCACTTGCAAATTTAACTTACCAAACTAAAATTGATACCACTCCCCTACCTCAAGCTATCCCTCTGGGGATGCCCAATCCACCCGATATGCAAGAATGGGTAGAAACAGCACAAACCAGAAGCATAGAAGTACAATTGGCTAAACTGAGTAGCCTTGTGGCCAAACATAATTTTAAGGCAAGGCAAGGTGCGCGCCGGCCCAGCGTAGACTTTTTTGCCACAATCTCAGAAACTAACTCAGGTGGCACTACAGCCATACTCGATGAAGGACGAACCAGCAATCGCAGCTTTGGCATAGCGCTGTCCATGCCTCTGTACACCGGTGGCCTACTTTCATCACAAGAACAACAAGCTCTCTTCCAAAAAAAAGAAAGCTTATTCATACTGGAGCATATCAAACAAGATTTAGAGCACACAGTACGCACCCAATTTCGATTGGTACAAGCAGCCGTTAGAAGAGCTCAAGCACAACAGTTGGCAACTAACTCGTCAGAAAAAGCCTATAAAGCTGTAGAAAAAGGCTATAAAATAGGGACACATCGCATTACAGAATTTTTAGATGCACAAAGCACCTTTTTTCTTGCAAGGAGTGAAGCCATTAAAGCACAATACAACTATATTCTCGAAACTCTAAAGTTAAAACGACTGGTTGGCATGCTCGACGAAGAAGATCTACGCACATTAAACAGCTGGTTACCCCCTATCAGCAAAGCAGAGAGGCTCCATAACAGCCGAAACCTTAAAAACACACTGCCCGAATATCAGGATGGTTTTTCTACACTCACACCTCAGACCAAACATCAAAACAATTCTGAAATTTTAGAAATCGAAAAAGATCCACCAAGAACATTCTTAGAAGCGCTCAGAAAGTGGATGCAAGGCCAATAACATTAAGGAGAGCACAAAGGAGAACACACATATGTCAACTTCATCCATCATTACATTAACATTGCTCCTATTAACAGCTTTATACGCTATTATTGTTTACAACAAACTGGTATCACTGCGCAACCGTTTTAAAAATGCTTTTGCACAAATCGACGTACAATTACAACGACGTTACGACTTAATTCCAAATCTAGTCGAATCAGCCAAAAGTTATATGTCTCACGAAAAAGAAACCTTAACAGCCGTCATCAAAGCCAGAAATCATGCACAAAATATTGAGAATCAAGTATCAACCAACCCAAACAACAGTCAATTAATGAAACAATTAGGTCATGCGGAAAGCCTTCTCGACACGGCTCTGGGCAAGTTTTTTGCCTTAACCGAAAACTATCCTGAAATCAAAGCCGATCAAACCATAGCAGACATGATGGAAGAGTTAACCAGTACAGAAAACAAAATATCCTATGCTCGCCAAGCCTTTAACGACAGTGTCATGCACTACAACATTATGCGAGAACAGTTTCCCAACGCCTTTATTGCAGGCCCTTGTCAATTCCAAGAAGGTGAGCTCTTGGAATTGGACAACCCCAAGGCCCGCGAGAATATAAAAGTAAACTTTAACTGAACTTAAATCATCCATTATGGATTTTTTTGAGCATCAAGCCATTGCTAAAAGAAAATCCATTGGTCTGCTGTTTCACTTCTTTTGGGCTCTAGCAGTCATCGTACTATTTATCAATAGCCTTGTTTACGGTTTAGTTTACCTGCCGATGACTGGTAAAAACTTTCAACAATGGCTGGCTCATCCGCTGTGCCACCACACCGCAGCCATCACAACCGGCATGATTATGATAGGCTCTATGATACGATGGTGGAAAATTCGCGGGAATGGGCAGCGTGTAGCAACTTACATTGGAGCCACACCGATTCAAGAGATACCCAAATCCAAGCCAATCAAACAACTGCTCAACATTACAGAAGAAATGTCGATTGCCGCAGGCATGCCAATGCCACATCTGTATGTTTTAGAACAAGAACAAGGCATCAACGCACTCGTAGCTGGTACAGATCCGAATCACACTGCCTTAATTGTGACTTCTGGCTTATTAAAGCATTTAAACCGGGACCAAGTTCAAGGCGTGATTGCCCATGAATTTAGTCATATTTTTCATGGAGATATGGCTTTAAATCTAAAATTGATGAGCCTGCTTGGAGGTATTTTAGCTATTGGGCAGATGGGTGAATTTCTCATGGGTGTACGCGTTCGACATCTACACAATCGTGCTATGACTCGTGGTAAGGAACATAATCTCCTGATGATTTTTGGGATTTTTTTATGGCTGTTAGGGTATATAGGACTCTTATTAGGCCGTTTGATTAAGTCATCTATCTCTAGGCAACGCGAGTTTTTAGCCGACGCAGCCGCCGTGCAATACACACGTAACCCCGAAGGCATTGCAGGTGCGCTGTATGAAATCTCCACTAATCCAGAAGGTTCTGGTTTAATCAACCTACATGCAGAAGAAATCAACCATATGTGCATTGCTGATTCTCGAATATTGATATTTTTTCGTAGCTTACTAGACTCACACCCCCCTCTTCTCGAACGAATTAAACGTATTGATCAACGTTTTCTTGCTAAAATGCGTGTACGTAAGCGTAAAGAGCAACAAAGTGCACAACACAATAGCACAACCACTCAATCCCTAGGCACAAACCATCATGCAACAGCTAACCATATCTTTGCCACCAGCTCTGTCATCGAAACCATCGGCAACCCCGATGCTATTCATTTTATGCAAGCAAGCGTTATATTAAATCGTATTCCTTCATTATTTAAACCAGAACACGAACAATATAATCCTAAAATTGCCACTTGGGTTACTCTGCTCCCCAAAGACCAGTACGCACGCCTAGAAGTACTGGAAACAATCAAAGCACAACTTCATGATAACGAATACAAAAACCTACATGCAACACACCAAATTATACCTTACGCTTTTAACGAGCTAAAACTTTCTATCGTACAACTGGCTATACCAGCGCTTAAGCAACTTCAATCAACAGAGCAAGATCAATTTCTGCTCATTTGCCGAATACTGATTAAAGCCGACCAAAAGTTATCTCTATTTGAGTTCAGCTGTTTGATCTTGTTGCAACACTGCCTGCATCAAGGGATTACTGACAAACAACACAATACAATCACACTATTTAAAAACGTCAAATCAGAAATAGAGTTATTACTTAAAACCCTCATCAGTTGTGGTAAACAACCACAGGAAGACCAAATAGCGCTCTACGAAAAATTGATCGCTAATTTTTTTAAAGACGCCAAACTTTATACCATAATCCAAATTAAGCCGAACTATTTAGGCTTAGCCCTAGATAAGCTCCGTCGCCTTTCACCTCTATTGAAAAAGCCCATTATTGAAACTCTCATCGAAGCCATCATCAAAGATCATCAAGTCACACAGCAACAAAGCGACATGCTGAGAGTCATTTGCGAAATTTTGGAGTGTCCTATACCACCTATCCATAGCACCTATTGAAGTTAACGTATTCTCAGGCAATCAAGCATCACTGCGCGTAAAAAGAACACACAATCATTTAAATATAGCATCAGATGGAAGAGTGTCACACGTAATAATTTAACCGATGATACAACAGTGAGAAAAGAGTTTATCGATTGAGAATATGGCTGTTTCATCATTTTTAATAATGCCCTAAAAAGAGCATAATTTTTTCTAATAACAACATCTGATACTTCCGTCGCTCTTTGATTATAGGTGAAATAATTATCAAACAATCTGTCCATTTCTTTTTTCCGAAAACTAGGATACTGCCTCATACTGCAAGAAGCATTAAAATATGAACGATATAAATCTTGAAGAAATTCAGTCGTGTTAATATGTTCTGGGCAACTAAAATCTTCAATTTCATGCATACCTTCTGGTATTAGAGCAATACTCTTTTTGCCTTTGTCACTTTCTATTATTTTACATATTTTATCAAGAAAAGTCTGAACGCCAGAAAAGACCTTTTTTTGTAAGCGTACATCTGCAACATACCCTTTTAAGGTCGGGTTTCCTTCATAATCTTTAGGATAGTCAATAGACATATATATCCAACTGTTCATATCACGATATCGATGTATAAAATACATTATACTTGTTATTGCAATTAGCGCCACAGTTGCTATGTGAGGTGTGTACTTGTAAAATAAAATAGCAGCTACTTTTTTATCTAACCAAGAAAACATATTATTTAAAAGCATTTTTCCTGTAAACTGATATTGCTTTATTGTTTCCAGGTGACTTAGTAAATAAGAATGATTTTGTTGATGCAAATGTTTTCTCAAACTTATTAAAAAACATTCTTTATATGCTTGATTAGAATCTTTATCGGATAACTTCTTTAATAGATTATTGAACTTTTCTTGATCTGAAAGTTCGCACCTTGGAAAGTTACCATACATTTTTTTATACTCAAACATAAGTTGTAAAAACTCATCAAGGTATTTTGTATTTTTTTGCGCAGCAAAACAAAGCGCCGCTCTTGACACGATGTATTCTTCTGCAACCAAAAGTTTTTTGCTTTTCAACCAGTTTGTAAAAAGGGTTAATATAGCATTAGAATGAATATCAGGAAGATTGAATTGCTCCCACTTTTCAAGTAATTTGGCAAGATTTTTAACATCTATTGATCGTTGTTTCGCCAACCTGTTGAGTATAAAATGCATCAGCCCTTGCAATTCTGAAAGCTTAACTTTTTCCTTATCCTTTAATTTATCAATATGCTCTAATAAGCATATTAAACAATCTTTTTTAATGGACAATTTTTTCTTACGCAAACTGCAACTTATTTCCATAAGAATAATATCAAAACCCATATCATTTGAATCATCTAACTTTAAGAAGGCTTTCAAGTATTGCAAATTATTTAAAATATTTTCTTCTTGCGCTCTATACAAAACCCTTAACTTTGATGGCCCTTTAAAATTCGACAATATTACAATATCTTCCTTTATAAACTTTTCTAATGGAAGCTGAAGTGACAGCAGCGCTATTTGGTAAAGCAGTTGCGTACGTTTTTCGTTGAGATCTTTATAATTTGGATTTGCATGTAATTGACTTTCTGGAAACAAGCCCTCAAACTTTTTGAGAAGCTCATTTGCCTTTTCATATACTTCTGGAGTAGCATCTTTACCAACAAATTGATATTTTTTAAAAAACTTATGAGCCAATATTGGCCATACTCTTTTCTGTTTTAGAGGTTCAGCATTTAGTTTATCGTAATACTCTCTTGCTGTTAAATAGTTTTCGGATGAAAAAGCAATAGACAAATAAAGTTCATGCAAACGTTTTTTCTGTATGCCAGAAATAACATCAATTTTTCTCTGATGCTCGAAGTCACCAACAGCACTGAAAAGTTTATCAATAGGGCTACATGAATACAAATCTAAGTAAAGATTTTTATGGGCACTCTTTAGCAACTCTGACAAATGTGTAGAAAGATCTTTTTTATGTCCGCTCAAATCTGACCGATTCCATTCTGGCCTGTACTCTTCTACAAATTTTTGAACGACACTTAATAAATCTTTTAGGCGATCCTCACAAATAAAAGGCACTTTTTCTGTTAGTTTTTCATGTTCATATTTAAAAGCTTTTATGAGATTTAACTCATAATTTATTTCACTCATACTCAGCTCATCGAGACTTTGTTGAGCATGATCGTTAAAACAAGCTTGATATCGACATTTTGCCTCTAAAGTTTTTCCTATTTGAGTTAAATGGGATAGTTCTTCTTGAAGTGTTTGCTCAGGGAGTAATACTTTTAGTTTCTCTATAAGTTCTAATAAGCCTTGCAAAAGCACTGAGTCTGTTTTTTGCAGTTCCGTTTTTGAAAAGTTGAGTAATAATGTGATGCGTTCTTCTGAGAAAAGCCTCTGCGCTTCTAATTGGTTTGATCCAGCAGCTTTCAGTAAATGTTTATAGGTTAAATTCCATAGAAGTATCAGCTCTTCTGTTTGGTTTACTTGAGTTGCCCATTGTATTATTTGTAAGGTTAACCCAGTACTGAGTAAAAAGTCATGTCCTTGATCCTGATAATTTTCTTCTAGATTTAGTCTCCAAACAGCAAGCTTAGATAAAAAATGATTTTTGATTTGACTTTGTTTTTCTTGATAGCCTTCCAATTTTGATAAATTTTTATAATATCTATAAGCTTGTAATAAATTATCTTCTTGCAAATATTGGTTCATAGCTTCAAATTGTTTGATGGGGATTTTTTTTGTTTCCACTTTTGTAGCTGACTTACAGAACATAAGTGCTTCTAACTTAGCCAGTTCACTACTATCTTCACTCAAAATTCTTGATCTATTATCTAAAATTTCTTTGGTTTCAGACATTAAATTCATACTTGAGTCTTCAATTGGTTCACGACAATGTGATTTAATATAATTTTTTAAACAGTTTTTTAATTGTTCTTGTTTTTCTTCTAAAAGATCTTTTGATAAGATACCTTTAACTTGATTTACTGCCTCTTTTTCAGACTCTGATAGTAATTCCAAATGGTTCGCTAATGTCGCGTAACGCTCCAGTAACCTTAAATCTGCAATCACTTGTTCTGGATTACCTTGTGAGTTTGACTTTGTTTTACAAATATCACTTGATAATTCTTTCAGTGCAATGGTATAGGAAATAACTAACAAGTTATTATAATCCAACCATTTAGTTAAATGATTTTCTCTAAAATCTATGTCTTTTACAAATAACTCCAACCAATATTGCCAACATGTTTTAATACAGTTTATTTTATCTTTATCCAACCATATTTGGAACAATTTTATTTTTTGTTCATTAGCGCCCGTAGCTTTAATCTTAGATAAAAGCAAATTATTGACACAATTTTTATATGTTAGTTGCAAAGCCTGTAAGCTCTCTTTTTTGTGGTACTTGTATTGAGGGTCATTACAATATGTGCAGTAAGCAACATACAAATACTTCAATCTTTCTTGAAAAAACATATGTGCTTTTGAAAAACCATATTGTTTTTGCCAATCAGTCAATAGACTATTATTAAAATCTTCTAACTCTCCTGCAAGTTCGAGTAATGAGATAAAAGGTATTTTATTTGCATCAGGTTTATACAAGCTGTACAGCCATTCACTATTCGGTGGTCTTTTAAGTATTTCTATAATGGATCTATAGACATCAGAGTTTTTATCTATTTTACTAAGGAATTGCTTAATAAATTCAAGTAATCGACCCTGGGCACGTGGGTGCTCTCCTTGCCATAAAGGCCAATATGATTGTCTTTGACTTCTACTTTCTAAATACTTTATTCTCTTTTCTCTTTCTGAGATTTTCTTGCTGATTAAAAAACGACTTTGTATGCCAGCGAAATAGTCATAATTAGGTTCACCACAGTATGTTTTTATTGTGGTTGCTGTCCAAGCACCTTTCTGTTTCTCATAAATAGCTTCTAGAGTGGCAAACGAGTCTATATATTTTATTGTATTATCGCCAGTACTATCTGGAAGTCGTAATTTAAAAACTACATCTAATCTTAGATCTCCTGGAAAGTGGTTAGTTTTTTTAAATCTTTGAGGTATTGCGAAAGAAAATTTAAAAGCATTATCTCCAATGGGTTTACAGGAAGTGAGGCAAGGAACATTATTCTGGCTTTCTTTTTCATACTTTTTATTTTTTCGTCTTGACATTTCCTCTATAGCTTCTAAAACAAGCTGTTCTGGAGGCCTGTTATCGATTGGTGTAAGTTCCATTTCCCAATCAGAATCATTTCTTATAAGATCTAGCATTATTTCTTCCAATTCTTCACAAGGCATCTCTTTAAATTTCGGATCATTCATTAAAATTATTTTAATAACCTTCATAACCTCACAATTTGGATAAATAACTCGGGCAGATTCTCGATGACTTTTTAAAATCAGACGAGGCTTAGCTCCCTTTTTGGCCAACGCATTAAATAATTCTTTATACGTGAAAGATATTTCGCCGCCACTTTGCGTACAAGCTGTGATTTTAGTATTAAGTAAAGCTAACAGTTGAGAAGACTGTTTCTCAGAGAGAGGTAAATTTGAAGGAGTATTACTCTCAAATGCTAAGTCTAATGCTTCCTCAGCTGTTATTACTTTTGAAAAATAATCAAAGATGGCGTGAAAAGCCTTAATATTGCTAGGATCTTCTGATAAATTGATATTGCTATCAATGTTGGATGTTTTCAAAGAAGCACAGGTTTTAGAGCTTAGCTTTGGTTGGATTTTATCACAGAAAAAGACATCGTCAAGAACCAGTTGTTGTCTGATTTCTTGGGGGCTCTTCGAGATTTGGTAGTGAGTGTTTGTGACCATAATATCTAGTGCCTTAGAACGTATTTTAAAAATCAAACACTTTCTTACAGAAAATGCTGAATTATATATGATTTAAGCGTTTTCTGTCATGTACTCTATGATCACGTGGTTGTTGTGGTTTAATGGATTCTGCTTTTGTCGAACGACAACATCCAAATAGCCAAATCTAACCTAGGAATGGGTACGAAATAACTTTAACATTTGGAGCGGATGTTTGTCTGAGCGAAGCGAGTTCAGCAGCGGAAAATGTTAAAGTTATTTCGTG